>NZ_JAUFNS010000010.1:0-214507 GCF_041060445.1 Pseudomonas sp. W2-17
ACGAGGGGCGACTGCACTCGACGTTGGGCAACATGACGCCCAATCAGTACGAGCGGCAAGCGGCCTGACAATCACCGATTGAGGTGTCCGGAAAAAGTTGACCACTTCAGAGCAAGCTCACTCCCACACGTTCAACATCTGCCGCATGTACCTGCTTTCTCCTCAAATACCCCGAACTATTGTTTCCATCGATTGCCAACATAGGCACGAACGCCGTTCTGTTTGCCCGTGCAAATCCGGATGATGGCGGCACTGATTAACCAGACAAGGATTTGCCCGCAATGTCCATCAACATGACCATTCTGTTGACCCTGATCGTTTCGTTCTCAATCGCTCTGGCCGGCGTGGTGCACATCTGATCTGACGCTGGCTGCACAAGCGCAGTCAGCGCCGAAGCCCGATCCAGCACACCAGACCGGGCCATCGATCGTCACTTGTTTATTCGTGAAAAGCCGCCACCGTCTCCTTGCTGCCGACAAAGAAACTGTCGGCGACGATGCGCAGCGGCTGCAAATCCAGATCGCTCTTGCCCGCGTCGATCAGTCGCGCGAAGTGCCCGTACATGGCCGGGTATTCGCCCTCCTCCGACACGGTCTGCGCCACGCCGTCGATGCTGACCTGCGCGCCGCCGGCGTCCAGGCGCATCACGCCTTCGTTGCAGTGCAGCTCGATGCTCCACTGCTCGTTCACGCTGTGATCGAAATCCAGCTCGGCGATCACCCGCACCTCCTCGCCGGAACGCATCTGCAACGACGCTGCAATCGGCGACTGGCAGTTGCTCGGCACGCTGAGGTTCGCCGATTCGACGAACAGCGCGCGGGGCAGCAGTTCGGTCACGATCGACAGCGCGTTGATCCCCGGATCGAACACCCCCAGACCGCCCGCCTGCCAGATCCACGCCTGACCCGGGTGCCATTTGCGCACCTGCTCTTTCCAGTCAATCCGCACCTGCTTGAGGGTCTTGCCCTCAAGCCACTGCACCGCGTTGCGTACGCCCGGGGCGAAGCGTGAATGCCAGGCGAACAGCCCGCTGACGCCCGCTGCATTGACCTCATCGATCAGGGCAAGGGCTTCGCCCAGGGTCGAGCACGCCGGTTTTTCCACCAGCACGTGTTTGCCGGCCTTCAGCGCTTCTTCAACCAGCGCAAAACGCCCCTGAGGCGGCGTGCAAAAGGCGATGGCGTCCACCGCCGGGCCTTGGGCGAGCAACTCAGCCAGCGAGCTGAAATTGGCCACGCCCGGACAGTGCTGACCCAGCGTCGCCACGGCCACCAGCTCAAAGCGGTCACTGGCGTGGATCGCCGGCACGTGCTGGTCCTGGGCGATCTTGCCGTAACCCACCAGCCCTAAACGAATCGGATGCATCGATGACTCCTGTGATGTTGTCGTTGTTATGACAGACGCGCCCCATACGGGGCGCCCTAAAGCAAATCAATGAATCGGTGCGGCCTCGCCCTGCTGATATTCGCGCGGGGTGCAGTTGAACTCCCGGCGGAACACCGTGTGCAGGTATTGCGCGGATTTGAAGCCACAGTTCTGTGCGATGTCGGCGATGGCCGTATCACCGTGTTTCAGCCCTGACGCGGCGGCGGTCAGTTTGAAGCTCAGAATTTCATCATGCACGCTGCAGCCGCGCGCCTTGCGAAAGTGCGATTCCAGCGAAGAACGGGAAATGCCGACGTAGCCCGCGACCTGGGCGGTTTTGATGCCCTGGCACGCGTACTGGCGAATGAAGTGCAGCGCCTGCATGACATAAGGGTTGCCCAGAGGCTGATGCAGGCTGGAGGCCTGAACGTTGATGGCCTCGGGCGGCACCAGAATCTGGCTGGCAGTCGAGGGCATGCCGTGGAGCATCTGGTGCAGCAACTGCGCCGCCATGCGCCCCATCAGTTGAGTCCCCTGAGTCACCGAACTGAGCGGCACCCGCGTCAGGGTGCGGGTCAGTGGGTCGTTGTCGATGCCGATCAGCGCCACCTGCTCGGGCACCGCAATGCCTGCCGTCAGGCACGCCTGCAGCAACTGCCGCGCGCGGGCGTCGCTGACGGCGATGATGCCGATGGGTTTGGGCAGGCTTTGCAGCCAGGTGATCTGTTGTTCGACGGCGCTGTCCCACAACGGCGCGCTGGTGCTCAGGCCGCGATAGACCTCACCGCGTAACCCGTCGCGCTGCAAAAGCCGGCGGAAGGCTTTTTCACGCTCCTGGGCCCAGCGATTGCTTTGTGCCTCCGGCAGGCTGAAACAGGCGAAGCGCGTCAGACCGGCCTCGATCAGGTGCTCGTACGCCAGCTTGATCAGGGCGAAATTGTCGGTCGCAACGTAGGGGATGTGCTTCGGGTAGGCCCGCTCGTCCTCGTAGGAACCGCCCACGGCCACCACCGGCAACGTGCTTCCGGCCAGCGCCTCGCCAATCAGCGGATCGTCGAAGTCGGCAATGATCCCGTCGCCCTGCCAGCGCTCGATGCCTTTCAGGCGACAGAGAAAATCCTCTTCCAGAAACAGATCCCAGGTCGCGCGGGTGCTGCTCAGGTAATTGCCGATGCCGGTGATGATGCCGCGGTCATAGATCTTGCCGCCGTTGAACAACAGCGCGATGCGGTGAGCGGGCGGGACGGTTTTCATTATTTTCCCCGGGCCTGTGAAGCGAGTCGGCACAGACTAGGCCTGAGCTGCACGAATCTCAATACTCAAAATCGAACACCGGGTTGGTGATTTTCGCAATCGGCGCGGACGGGGCCGTTGCTAGTATCGGGTACAGCCAAGAACAAAAAAACGTGCAGAACGCCGCCGACAAAACAATAAGGAAACCCCGATGCCCTGCTTCCCCGATGTCGACACCATTCGCTACGAAGGTCCCGGCAGCGAGTCGCCCCTCGCCTTCCGACATTACGACGCCAACAAGATCATCCTCGGCAAGCCCATGCGCGAACACCTGCGCATGGCCGCGTGCTACTGGCACACCTTCGTCTGGCCGGGCGCGGACATGTTCGGCGTCGGCACCTTCAAGCGTCCGTGGGTCAAGCCGGGGGACGCCATGGACCTGGCGCGTTTGAAGGCCGATGCGGCGTTCGAGTTCTTCTCAAAACTGGGCATCGACTATTACAGCTTCCACGACACCGACGTCGCACCCGAAGGCGCGAGCCTGAAAGAGTACAGCCACAACTTCGCGCAGATGGTCGACGAGCTCGAACGCCATCAGGAGCAGAGCGGCATTCAGCTGCTGTGGGGCACCGCCAACTGCTTCAGCAACCCGCGCTTCGCTGCCGGCGCCGCGAGTAACCCGGACCCGGAAGTGTTCGCCTTCGCCGCCGCTCAAGTGTTCAGCGCGATGAACGCGACCCATCGACTCAAGGGCTCGAACTACGTGCTGTGGGGCGGTCGCGAGGGTTACGAGACGCTGCTCAACACCGACCTTGCGCGCGAGCGCGAGCAACTGGGCCGCTTCATGCGCATGGTGGTCGAGCACAAACACAAGATCGGCTTTACCGGCGACCTGTTGATCGAGCCCAAACCCCAGGAGCCGACCAAACACCAATACGATTACGACACGGCCACGGTGTTCGGCTTTCTGCAACAGTTCGGTCTGGAGAAAGAGATCAAGGTCAATATCGAGGCCAACCACGCCACCCTCGCCGGCCACAGTTTTCACCATGAAATCGCCACGGCGGCGTCCCTCGGCATCTTCGGCAGCATCGACGCCAACCGGGGTGATCCGCAGAACGGCTGGGACACCGACCAGTTTCCCAACAGCGTTGAAGAGCTGACCCTGGCCACCTACGAAATCCTCAAGGCGGGCGGCTTCAAGAACGGCGGCTACAACTTCGATTCCAAAGTGCGCCGGCAGAGCCTGGACGAAATCGACCTGTTCTACGGCCACGTCGCGGCCATGGACGTCCTCGCGCTGTCGCTGGAACGGGCGGCGGCGATGATTCAGGACGATAAACTGCAGGCGTTCAAAGACCAGCGCTATGCCGGCTGGGACCAACCGTTCGGGCGCGCCGTGCTGTCGGGGGATTTCAGTCTGGATGCCCTGGCGCAGCACGCGCTGGACAACGAACTCAACCCGCACGCCGTGAGCGGCCGCCAGGAAATGCTCGAAGGCGTGGTGAACCGGTTTATCTATCCCTGACAGGTGATGATCGCAAAGCTTCCCGGCTAAAGCCGGTCCCACTAAAGGCATGCGATGTTTCTGTAGGACCGGCTTCAGCCGGGAAGAAGCCAGTGTGTGCAGCATCAATCGTGCGGCATGACGCCAACAGCTGCCCGGCTAAAGCCGGTCCTACTAACGTCAGCCGGTCCTGCTGCACAGCGAGGCTGGTTACATTCTCACGACAATTCCCCGCTCGCGGCGCACAACCAGTATCTACAGTTCCACCGGAAAACCCGTACACGCTCGGACAGTGTCTCTAAACAAAAATAACAGGACGCACCCCCATGAAGAGTTTCAAGACCACCCTGCTCGCCAGTGCCCTGGCCCTGCTCAGCCTGCCCGTCATGGCCGATTCAGCCCATCCGAAAATCGGCTTTTCCATCGATGACCTGCGCCTGGAACGCTGGGCCCGGGATCGCGACTACTTCGTTGCTGCCGCGGAGAAAATGGACGCCAAGGTGTACGTCCAGTCCGCCGATGCCAACGAAGGCAAACAGATCTCCCAGATCGAAAACCTGATCTCTCGGGGCGTCGATGTCATCGTCATCGTGCCGTTCAACGCCACCGTGCTGACCAACGCCGTCGCCGAAGCCAAGAAGGCCGGCATCAAAGTGGTGTCCTACGACCGGCTGATCCTCAACGCCGACATCGACGCCTACATCTCCTTCGATAACGAAAAAGTCGGTGAGATGCAGGCGACCGGCGTGCTCAAGGCCGCCCCAAAAGGCAATTACTTCCTGCTCGGCGGCGCGCCCACCGACAACAACGCCAAGGTCCTGCGCGAAGGCCAGATGAAAGTGCTGCAGCCGGCCATCGACAAGGGCGACATCAAGATTGTCGGTCAGCAGTGGGTCAAGGAGTGGAACCCGACCGAAGCCCTGAGCATCGTCGAAAACGCCCTGACCAAAAACAGCAACAAGATCGACGGCATCGTCGCTTCCAACGACGCCACCGCCGGCGGCGCCATTCAGGCCCTCGCCGCGCAGAAACTGGCCGGCAAAGTGCCGATCTCCGGCCAGGACGCTGACCTGGCAGCGGTCAAGCGCGTGATCGACGGGACGCAAACCATGACCGTCTACAAACCGCTGAAACTGATCGCCTCGGAAGCGGCGAAACTGTCGGTGCAACTGGCGCGCAACGAGAAGCCCCAGTTCAGCTCGCAGTACGACAACGGCGCGAAGAAGGTCGACACCATCCTCCTGACCCCGACGCCGCTGACCAAGGACAACATCGATCTGCTGGAGAAGGACGGGTTCTACACCAAGGATCAGATCGCGGGTAAGTAAGCTCGCGGCTCATCCGTACTGATTCCCAGCCAACACACAACGTGTGGGAGCGAGCTTGCTCGCGAAGAGGCCCTAAAGACCGCTGCATTATTCAGCGCCAGGGATACCGCTTTCGCGAGCAAGGTCGAGGTCGCCCACCCATGCTCACCTGCCGTGAGAACCGCTGTGTGAATCCAGTGCGAGGGGTGCTCGATCCCTTACTGGCTGCTTCTGCGCGAGATCCCGCAATGTCCGATTACCTGCTGCAAATGAACGGCATCGTCAAATCCTTCGGCGGCGTCAAGGCGCTCAACGGCATCGACATCAAGGTGCGGGCCGGCGAATGCGTCGGCCTGTGCGGCGAGAACGGCGCCGGCAAATCGACGCTGATGAAGGTTCTCTCGGCGGTCTATCCCCACGGCACCTGGGAGGGTGAAATCCTCTGGGACGGCCAGCCGCTGAAGGCGCAATCCATCAGCGAAACCGAGGCTGCCGGGATCGTCATCATTCACCAGGAACTCACCCTCGTCCCCGACCTGTCGGTGGCGGAAAACATCTTCATGGGCCACGAACTGACCCTGCCGGGCGGGCGCATGAATTACCCGGCGATGATCCACCGCGCCGAAGCCTTGATGCGCGAACTGAAAGTACCGGACATGAACGTCGCCCTGCCGGTCTCGCAATACGGCGGAGGCTATCAGCAACTGGTGGAAATCGCCAAGGCTTTAAACAAGCAGGCTCGCCTGCTGATCCTCGACGAACCCTCTTCGGCCCTGACCCGCTCGGAAATAGAAGTCCTGCTCGACATCATCCGCGAGCTCAAAGCCAAGGGCGTCGCCTGCGTCTACATCTCCCACAAGCTCGATGAAGTCGCCGCCGTCTGCGACACCATCTCGGTGATCCGCGACGGCAAGCACATCGCGACCACGGCCATGGCCGACATGGACATCCCGAAGATCATCACGCAGATGGTCGGCCGCGAGATGAGCAACCTCTACCCCACCGAACCCCATACCGTCGGCGAAGTGATTTTCGAGGCGCGCCACGTCACCTGCTACGACGTTGATAACCCCAAACGCAAGCGCGTCGATGACATCTCGTTCGTGCTCAGGCGCGGGGAAATCCTCGGCATCGCCGGGCTGGTCGGGGCCGGGCGCACCGAACTGGTCTCGGCGCTGTTCGGCGCCTACCCGGGGCGCTACACCGGCGAAGTGTGGCTGGACGGCAAAGCCATCGACACCCGCACGCCGCTCAAATCAATCCGCGCGGGGCTGTGCATGGTCCCCGAAGACCGCAAGCGCCAGGGCATCATTCCGGACCTGGGCGTGGGCCAGAACATTACCCTCGCCGTGCTCGACAGCTTCGCCCACCTGACGCGCATCGACGCCGAAGCCGAGCTGGGCAGCATCGACAAGGAAATCGCGCGCATGCACCTGAAGACCGCGAGCCCGTTCCTGCCGATCACCAGCCTGTCCGGGGGCAATCAGCAAAAGGCCGTGCTGGCGAAAATGCTGCTGACAAAGCCACGGGTGCTGATTCTCGACGAACCCACCCGCGGCGTGGACGTCGGCGCCAAGTACGAGATCTACAAACTGATGGGCGCGCTGGCGGCCAGCGGCGTGTCGATCATCATGGTGTCGTCGGAGCTGGCCGAGGTGCTGGGCGTGTCCGACCGGGTGCTGGTGATCGGCGACGGCCAGTTGCGCGGCGACTTCATCAATCAGGGCCTGACCCAGGAACAGGTGCTCGCGGCCGCACTCAGCCAGTCCGGCGACACTGCGTACAACAAAAACAATAACGACCGGCCAGGTGCTGTGGGAGACGCGCGTCAATGAATCAGCTCAAGCAACTGTTCACCCGCTACAAAATGCTCGCGCTGGTGATCGCCATCGCGGTGATCTGGCTGTTCTTCAGTTGGCAAACCGACGGGGGCTTTCTGACGCCGCGCAACCTGTCGAACCTGCTGCGGCAGATGTCGATCACCGGGATTCTCGCCTGCGGCATGGTGCTGGTGATCATCAGCGGCGAGATCGACCTGTCGGTGGGGTCGCTGCTCGGCTTGCTCGGCGGCGTGGCGGCCATTCTCGACGTGGTCTACCACCTGCCGTTGCCACTGAACCTGTGCATCGTCGCCGGATGCGGACTGCTGATCGGCCTTGCCAACGGCTGCATGACCGCGTACCTGCGCATCCCATCGTTCATCGTGGGGCTGGGCGGCATGCTGGCGTTTCGCGGGATTCTGCTGGGGATCACCGGCGGCACCACCATCGCGCCGGTGTCGCCGGAACTGGTCTACATCGGCCAGGGTTACCTGCCGCCGCTGGTGGGGATCGTGCTCGGCGTGCTGCTCTTTGCGCTGACGCTGTTTCTGACCTGGCGTCAGCGCAGCAACCGCGCATTGCACGGGCTGGCCGCCCACTCGCTGGTACGGGATGTGGTGCGCGTGGTGGCGATCGGTGCAGTGCTGGCGGGCTTCGTCTACACGCTGAACAGCTATGACGGGATTCCGGTGCCCGTGTTGCTGCTGTTGGTCCTGCTTGGGGTGTTCAGCTACATCACCAGCCAGACCGTGTTCGGCCGGCGGATCTATTCGGTGGGCAGCAACATGGAAGCCACACGCCTGTCTGGCATCAACGTGCAGGCGGTGAAGTTGTGGATCTTCGGCATCATGGGCGTCATGTGCGCCCTTGCCGGCCTGGTCAACACCGCCCGCCTGGCCGCCGGTTCACCGTCGGCGGGCAACATGGGTGAACTCGACGCCATCGCCGCCTGCTTCATCGGCGGCACCTCCATGCGTGGCGGCTCGGGCACCGTGTACGGCGCACTCCTCGGCGCCCTCGTCATCACCAGCCTCGACAACGGCATGTCCATGCTCGACGTCGACAGTTACTGGCAGATGATCGTCAAGGGCAGCATTCTGGTGCTGGCGGTGTGGGTGGATGTGAGTACCCGGGCTGGGCGGCGGTGAGGGTGGATCAGGTCAAGCCGCTGCATTTTCAGCGCTTGGCATACTGCATTCGCGAGCAAGGTGAAGCGCCACCCCGGTCGCTCCCACGGGGTGGTGGACTGGCTAGGGATTTCCGGTTGTTACAAAACCTGTAGGAGTGAGCTTGCTCGCGAAGAGGTCGGTACAGCCGCCGCAATTTCATCGCTTGAAATACCGCCTTCGCGAGCAAGGTGGAGCGCCACCCCGGTCGCTCCCACGGGATGGTGGTCTGGATAGGGATTTCCGGTTGTTGCAAAACCGGTGGGAGTGAGCTTGCTCGCGAAGGGGCCGGAACAGCCGCCGCATTTTCAGCGTCTGGACTACAGCCTTCGCGAGCAAGGTGGAGCGCCACCCCGGTCGCTCCCACGGGATGGTGGCCTGGCTAGGGATTTCCGGTTGTTGCAAAAACTGTGGGAGTCGTCCCGCCGCTCACGAAGAGGTCGGTACAGCCGCCGCATTTTCAGCGTCTGGACTACAGCCTTCGCGAGCAAGCTCGCTCGCTACCACGGGGTGGTGGTCTGGCTAGGGATTTCCGGTTGTTGCAAAAACTGTGGGAGTGAGCTTGCTCACGAAGGGGTCGGTACAGCCGCCGCATTTTCAGCGTCTGAAATACAGCATTCGCGAGCAAAGTGGAGCGCCACCCCGGTCGCTCCCAAACAAGGATTCCCCGTCAAGCCAATATGCGAGCCCCGCGCTGGAAGCAGTAGCTCACTCACCGCCCCTCCAGCAACTCCCCCGCCCGATCCAGCAACCCCAGCGGATCGTCCGTCTTGTGAATGTCCACCGAGAGCATCTGCCGAAACTTGCGCGCCCCGGGAAAGCCGGTGCCCAGGCCCAGCACGTGGCGGGTGATGTGGTGCATGGAGCCACCGTCGCGAAGGTGCGTTTCAACATAAGGGCGCAGCAGCGCCAGGGCTTCCGCGCGGGTGATCTGCGGGGCGTCGCTGCCGAACAGTTCGCGGTCCACCTCCGCCAGCAGGTACGGGTTGTGATACGCCTCGCGACCGAGCATCACGCCGTCGAAGGTGTTCAGGTGTTTCTGACATTGCTCCAGGGTTTTGATGCCGCCGTTGAGGATGATCTCCAGCTCGGGAAAGTCCTGCTTCAACTGCGCGGCGATGTCATAGCGCAGTGGCGGGATGTCGCGATTTTCCTTGGGCGACAGGCCTTCAAGAATGGCGATACGCGCATGCACAGTGAAACTGGTGCAGCCGGCGTCGCGCACGGTGCCGACAAACTCACAAAGCTGCTCGTAGCTGTCGCGGCCGCTGATGCCGATGCGGTGCTTGACCGTCACCGGAATCGTCACCGCGTCGCGCATGGCTTTGACGCAATCGGCCACCAACTGCGGATGCCCCATCAACACCGCGCCGATCATGTTGTTCTGCACGCGATCGCTCGGGCAACCGACGTTGAGGTTGACCTCGTCAAAGCCCGCCGCCTGAGCCAAACGCGCACTGGCGGCGAGGTCGGCCGGGTTGCTGCCACCCAGCTGCAGGGCCAGCGGATGCTCCGCCTCGTCGTGGCGCAAGAAGCGCTCGGTGTCGCCGTGGAGCAACGCGCCGGTGGTGACCATCTCGGTGTAGAGCAGCGCATTCTTCGACAGCAGACGCAGGAAGAAACGACAGTGACGATCCGTCCAGTCCATCATCGGGGCCACGGAGAAGCGGCGGGAGAGAGAGTTGGGTATAGTCGTGTTCACGGGCATTAGGGAGATCTGAATAGATGAGACAGAGGGCCGGAGTTTAGCAGGAACGGGGTAGCGACAGCCTTGATGGTTTTGCGTTACGGGTAAGTAGGGCTTAGCATGGGCGTTATGATCTCATATTGAGATCACTTCGCAAAACAGGTACGTTGAAGTGCGCTGTCGCCCTCCTAGATTAATTTTTTAAGGATTTTTTGTGAAAGGACTCAAGTCATTTTTGGTGTTGCGGTACATGCTGATCGAAAATAAACAGGCAGCCCTCGTCTCTAAGCCTCTTCCACGCCCTAAAGGCGCTGCCGTAGTTTCGGCCCTCCAAGACGATGGTCGTGAGTTTATTAAGAATAAGGTTCGCTATAGTTTTGTGGGTTTTTCTTATGTTGATCCAATAGTCGACGAGTTTCCCAAGGGAAGGTTTTTGGTCGGGAAAACTGCAAAACACAAAATAACTAAGGTGGGTGATAAAATTCCTGGGGACATCGTTCCTCATGACGCCGATGATTGGGTTCCTGTAATCACAATTGTTGATATTGTTGATCAATATGTTTTTGTGCAACATGATTGGAGGTTTGGTACGGAGGAGCAGATAGCTAATGCCATTCATGCTGGGTTAAAAAATGCTATTTTGGATGAGTATAACTATTCAATATTTATTGAGCCTAAAACCACTAAAGGGGAATTTTGGAGTATTGTTAATTCTCATGAAAAGGTTTTTGAGATCGAGTTGGAGCTGATTTCCCCAAATATTCTAGAGACTAATATCAAAGCGCGTGATGCACTCGCAGCTATGAAAAAGTTATTTGGTCAGGAGGAGGTTAAGATTGTTCTGAGTAATGAGTATGGTGATCTCAAAGCTCCGAAAGCTCCACTCGATGACTATCTTGATTATATTGAAGAAGGTGAAGGCAAGTGGAGTATTACAACGGAGGGTGAGAATGGCGGTAAAAAAATTTATAAGAGTATATCCGCTATAGTCAAAATTGATCTTGAAGTTCCTTCGGATGAAATTTTAATTCATGAGGGACAGTTAGAGCTGGAAACAGGCCTCCCTGCGCCGGGGCGTACTGGCAACGATGTCCGGATGGTATCTGAAGTCTATTCAGCTATAAGCAGCTTATTGAGGCGTTAGTATGCTTCGTTTACTAGTTGTTTTTTTAACGTCATTTAGCCTTTCCTTTCTGCTGCTGTGGGGGACGGACGGGGATGCTACCCCTATGTTTGGAAGTATTAATTCGGTTATTTATGTTTTGGGTGCAATGTTTGGAGCTTTATCTCTGGCGTTCTTTAATTATATTGAAGGGATTATGAAGGATGTTCCGAAAAAGTTAAAAATGAAGAATTTTGAACTGTATTCCTTAGTCGTAAATGCGTTGACGGATTTGAAGCGAGAAGTCATTAGTAATGTGCTGCTAGTTGTTGTCTTGTTGGTTTTAGCATTTTTTGCTGGTGCATTTGGGGAAATGGAATTTATACAAAGGCTGAGCTATACATCGTATTGGACGTGGGGTGTGCAATCTCTACGTGGCGCTTGTTTGTTGAGCGTTATTGTCGTGGTATGCGTTCAGTTAGCCGGGTTTGTTACGGCAAATAGTTTGCGAGCAGAGGTTTCCATGTACGGGGAATAGAGTTTGATTTGATGTGTGAGGGGGGGGGCAGATTCATAATATCGAGGTCAGTCCCTGGGGACCTCCAATGAACATGGTCGCCAACGTCAGCCAGACCGGCTGCAGCGGCAACGTGGCAACGTGGCAACGTGGCAACGATCTACCAACAGGTGCAGACCGGCGCCTACAACCAGGCCTTCGTCGGACAGTATGGTCAGGCGAATCAGGCCAGTGTTACCCAGGCCGGATTCGGCGGCGCCGTCTCCATCAAGCAGTTCGGCGACAACATGAACGCCAGCGCGACCCAACGGTGACCCCGATGATGGACTTCACGCAGTTGGTGGTGACGGTTGACGCCCAGCGCAGCGGTTCGACGGTGGTGATCCGCCCGCACCTGGAAAATCCTGCGCCGCTGACGCTGCAGTACCGAATGACCGTCAGGCAGACCAGCGCGCAAGGCACGTCGGCCATCAACCAGCAGGGCGATCTACAGAACGGTGTGGCGGCGAACAGCGTGAGCCTCACCCTGCCGGCCGAGGCGACGTGTCAGGTTCATCTGGAAGTCTTCGACCGAACCACCCTGATCAAAGCGGTGGACAGCGATTGCGGCAAGATACCCGCTCGCTGATTCAGACCGCGGCAGGTTCGGGAGGATCAGCCGCTCGGAGCACCCTGCCCGGGCCAGTCCCTGACCGTCGGCGGATTAGATGCCAGGCGCCGGGAACATCCCGGGCGGTCCGGGCTCCAACCAGTCTGGATCGAGTATCCGCCCTCCTCGGGAACCGACAGACCATGACCCCGCGCCGCCCTTTGTAAAAAGCTCGGATCGCCCGGATCATGGCTGACGCGCAGGCAGGCCGTTTGCGCAAACGCAGGCGTCTAAACCGGCGTGTCTGTCGCGGTTTACGCCCTTGAGTGACCGGCGGCGCTCGGGTAATGTCAGCACAACCACAGGACAGAGCACGCTCATGACTTCCAAGCTGGAACAACTCAAGCAATTCACCACCGTCGTGGCCGACACCGGCGATTTCGCTGCCATCGAAAAACTCAAGCCCGTCGACGCCACCACCAACCCTTCCCTCTTGCTCAAGGCTGCTTCCAGCGAGAGCAACAGCGACCGGTTGAAAGAAGCGTTCGCCGGCAGCAACAACGACATCAACGTCGCCAGCGACCGTTTCGCCGTCGCCATCGGCCGTGAAATTCTGAAAGTGGTCCCGGGCCGCGTTTCCACCGAAGTGGACGCGCGCCTGTCGTTCGACACCCAGGCCTGCATCGAACGCGCCGACCGCATCGTCGGTTTGTACGAAGATTTCGGCATCGGTCGCGACCGTATCCTGATCAAGCTGGCGTCCACCTGGGAAGGCATCAAGGCCGCTGAGGTGCTGGAAAAGAAAGGCATCCAGTGCAACCTGACCCTGCTGTTTTCTTTCGCTCAGGCTCAGGCCTGTGCCGACGCCGGCGTGTTCCTGATCTCGCCATTCGTGGGTCGCATCTACGACTGGTACAAGAAAGCCGAAGGCAAAGACTACGTCGGTGCAGAAGATCCGGGCGTGCAGTCAGTGACCCGCATCTACAACTACTACAAGGCCAACGACTACAAGACCGTGGTCATGGGCGCCAGTTTCCGTAACCTCAGCCAGATCGAAGAACTGGCTGGCTGCGACCGTCTGACCATCAGCCCTGACCTGCTGCAGAAGCTGGCAGAAGACAACGGCACGCTGGTGCAGAAACTCAAGCCAGGCAATGGCGGCGAGCCACGGGTGACCCTCAACGAAAGCCAGTTCCGCTGGGCTTCCAACGAAGACGCCATGGCCACCGAGAAACTGGCCGAAGGCATTCGTCAGTTCGCCCGTGACCAGGTGGCACTGGAAAAGATGCTGTCGGCCAAAGCCTAACGCGTCAGGGATGTAAAAAGGGCGGCACCTGTGAGGGTGCCGCCCTTTTTTATTGCCTCGGTTCAGGACCGGGGCGTGTTACTGATCTTACTGATGGCGTTGCTACTGGTGTTCCAGCGCGTTGACCAGATCACGGAAGGCTTCGCGGTTCGAATCGTTCAAGCCCATGAGGATCTTGTGGGCCTCAAGCACTTTGGCCTTGACCACGTCTTCGCACTGATCCTGGCTAGGCAGGTCGCTCAGGGCCTCAGGACGCGGAATCGGCCGACCGACGATGTTGAACACCTGATCGAAGCCCATGGACTGCAACAGGCGCGTGATGTCTTCGTGGGTGGTCACGACTGTCGGCAACAACCCGGCCTTCTGGCGCGAGAGGATCGACAGCTTGGCCAGCAGACCGAGGGTCGTGCTGTCGATGCTGCGGGTTTCGGTCAGATCGATGACCACCGTCGAAAAGTTCATCGAGGTGAAGATCCGCTCAATTGTCGCATCCAACGCCGAGCACAGTGTCAGACGCACTTCGCCCACAAACTTGAGGACGAATGTGCCGTCTTGCTCGGCGAACTGGATTCTACCGGTACTCATTAAAGGTTCCTGCTCAACACTAACAAGGCGATATCATCCGGCATCTCCCCTAGCGTGGCCAATCCAAACGTCTGGCGCAGACCATCCAGGCTGCCCCCCGCCGCCTTGACCAGTTCGGGCAAGTTGGCTTCTTTCTCTTTGAGTGTATCACCTGGCAGAAGGTCCAGAATGCCATCGGACAGCAGCGTCAGACTAAAGGACTCGGGCAGGTCGATGACGTGATCCGTGTAAGTCGCTTCGTTGAACAGCCCGACGGGCAGACCGCGGCCCTCAAGGTAATGCGTGTCGCCCGGGGTGTAGAACACCGGCAGCGGCAGATGACCGCCGACGCTGTAGGTCAATTGCCCGGTTTCCTCGTCGATCACGCCGCCCACCATCGTCACGTGCTTGCCCAGCTTGCAGCTGATCAGCCCGCGATTGATGTGGCCCAGCACGTCGGACGGCTTGAACTCCGGCAGACTGCCGCCGCGCTTGGACTCGAACAGCAGGCGCGTGGTCATGAACTTCAACAGCACAGTGATGAACGCTGACGATGCGCCATGGCCGGACACGTCCGCCAGATAAAACGCAACACGTCGCTCATCGACCCGAAAATAATCCACGAAATCGCCCGACAGGTACAGCGACGGAATGATCTCATGTTCGAATTCGAACGCGTCGATGGCCCAGGGGCTGGTGGGCAGCATGTTCATCTGCACCTGACGGCCTGCGTCCTGGTCTTCCTGCAGCAAATGCAGACTGGCCTCGAGCTCGCGGTTGGCGGTCTCCAGCTTCTGTCGGTATTCCTGGTTCTCGTGGAGCAGGCGCGCCCGATCCAGCGCGCGTCTGACAGAGTGCTCCAGCACGGCAAGGTCTTCGAGGGGTTTGATCAGGTAATCGGCAGCGCCAAGGCGCAGTGCTTCGACGGCATCGCTCATGACGCCGGCGCCAGACACCACAATGACCGGCGTTTCCGGCGCGAGGCTGGTGACCTGACGAATCAGTTCGAGACCGCCCACCTGCGGCATGCGCAGATCGCAGATCAGCAGATCGGGCTTTTCCTGCTCGAAAGTCTGTAGACCCTGCAGGCCATTACCGGCTTGCAGAACGCTGAACCCGCTGTCTTCCAAATAGGCTGCGAGACTCGCGCGCACTACTTCGTCGTCATCGATGATCAGCAGCGTGGCACTGGTTTTTTGCATGTGGGCAAACGGCGCCAGATTAGGTTGGCGTAGGCGGCTGGTTGCAGTCAGCCCGCGTACTGGATTCGCTTCTAGCCTCTCTGGCTCAGGTAGCGGACTTTTGGTCAAACGCTTCACATGACAGAGCTGCCCTTCAAGGCGCAGACGGTACTCCCATCCGCCTGGCGTTTCAAGCGGGCCCCGCTGCCGAGCGGTGTCTTTACATCGCAAATCACCCGGAGTTATAAGAACCGTTAAATCAGCAATCAAAACAAAGGATGTGCCATGGGCCAGCTCGATCGCGATTACGAAGAAAAACGGGATTACATTCGCATGCGGGTCGATGCGGACATCAACCTGATCTACGCCGGCCAGATTATCCCGGCGGTCTGCGTGGATCTCTCCAGCTCAGGCATGCAGATACAGGCGCCCCGCTCGTTTCAGGTGGGCGACAAGATCAGCGTGAGCATCGATTCCGAGCACGCTGCGCTCAAGGGCCTGGAGGCCGATACCGAAGTGGTCTGGATCGCCGACATCGACGGCGGCGAGCAGAAACTGGGGCTGACGATTCTGGCGATGAAGTGACGGCAGCACGGAACTCCGTCACATTTTCGAAAAATAGCGAAAATAAAAAGGCGACCCTTAGGTCGCCTTTTTAGCATCGTTTTGCAGACCGGCCGGATCAGAAGTCGTCGACGACCTTACCGTCTTTGACCTTGAACTCGCGATTCTGCAGGTAAGCGTTGCGGATGAAGATGTACTTGTCACCATTGATCAGCTTTTCAGCCGACAGCAGGCTGGCGCGAGTGTCGACAACGCTCACGCCCAGCGCAGTGTTGCGCGTCGGCACGTGATCGATGTAACGCCAAGGCTGAGTGTAGGTGTCCGGGTATTTGGCGAACGCGTCACGCACGGTACTTGGACCGAGCAGTGGCACCATTACGAACGGACCGCTGGGCACGCCCCAGTGGCCGAGGGTCTGGCCGAAGTCTTCGTCGTTGCGCTGCAGGCCCATCTTGGTGCCGACGTCGAAGAAGCCGAGCAGGCCGAAAGTGGTGTTGAAGATCAGGCGGGCGGTGTCGACGCCGGCTGCCTCAGGCTTGGCCTGGAGCACATCGTTGGCAAAGTTGGTCACTTCGCCGACGTTCTTGAACATGTTGTGGATGCCGTCTTCGAGGAACTGCGGCGTGATGAACTCATAGCCTTGGGCAATGGGTTTCAGCGCGTAGGTGTCGACGGTGTCGTTAAAACGGAAAATCGCACGGTTGACGCCTTCCCACGGATCTTCGTCCGCCGCGTTTGCAGCCATCGGCGCCACGGCCAGGCTGGCCCACACGCATGTTCGAACCAGACGATTGATAAAGCCTGCACCGTTCTCGGGCATAGCTGAGACTCCCAGTCAAAGTAATGAAGCGGGCGCTACGCCCCAAACCAAAGGCGAGAGTATAAAGCCTTCTGTGACTATTTACGTCGCTGAAATGGTCGGTGTTTTGTAGGGCAATAAACCTCCTGAATCACTGTCATCGTTCAGTCATCGATTTGTCATGACAATCCCTTAGCGTCAACGGCTTTGAGAGGGAATGCCATGCTCGCCCCGGTTGCCGTCGCTGCTCCGTCGTTCACCGCTGTATTGTTCGGGTTGAGCGGATGCCTCGTCGACTTCGGCGCCCAGACGCGCACGCTGCTTGCCAGTGATGGCAAGTCCCTTGTCTCCCAGGACGCCCAACCCTTTGCAGCACTGGCGCCCGGTGCGATCAATGCGCTGAAGCATCTCAAGCAGCACGGCATTCCCTGCGCCTGGATCGATGAATACCCCTCCTCTATCACCGATCAACTGGCTGCGCCACTCAGCAGCTTGATTGTTCCTACTCCCGCGCCGACCAACCGCTGGCCAGCGCCTGATGCGTGCTGGCAGGCGCTGATGACTCTTGGCGTCCAGCAACTGGACGGCTGTGTGCTGGTCAGCGGCGATCCGCGTCTGCTGATGGCCGGGATCAACGCAGGACTGTGGACGGTCGGGCTGGCGTCCTGCGGGCCGCTGTGCGGTTTGTCACCCGAGCAATGGGAGGCGTTGAGCGACCTGGATCGCGAGCGCCGTCGGGGCCGCGCCACCCTTGAGCTGTATGCCGCCGGCGCGCATTCGGTCATCGATCACCTGGGCGAACTGGAGTCGTGTCTGGCGGATATCACGCTCCGCCGGCAGAAGTCGGAAAAGCCTTGATCTGACTGGCGTCATGCACAGCGGGCTGGAGTGGATTAGTCTATGACCGTAAAGGACCTTTGCCTGCGCATTGCGGTCCATCGAGAGACTAATCAGATTAAGGAACACCCCATGTCCGTCAGTGACTTGCAACTACAACTCAACACGCTGCGCGAGCAGCTCGAGCAGAATCCGCAGCTGACGCTGGAGGAGCGCGGGAATCTGACCGAGGTCATGGAGCAGATCCAGGCGCAGATCGAACTCGAGACAGTCTCTCAAGACCCGAGTATCTCCGATGGCGTCAACCTGGCGGTCGAGCGCTTTGAAGTCGATCACCCCACCATTGCCGGCACCCTGCGCAATGTATTGGTCACACTGGGCAGCATGGGGATCTGAATCATCCCTTCCCATTCATGTGAGAGCGCCAAGCCGGTCGCTCCCACGGTGCGTTCACTTGCAGAACATGAGTGAGAAATTACTGCCGCGCGAGACGTCCGTTCTCCAGCGTCAGTGTTTCAGTGCTGCGGTAGGGGTTGATGTCCAGCCCGCCGCGGCGCACGTAACGCGCGTACACCGTCAGTTTCTCGGGCTTCAGCAAGCGCTGCAGGTCCATGAAGATGCGCTCCACGCACTGCTCGTGGAAATCCGAATGCTGGCGGAAGCTGACGATGTAGGCCAGGAAACTTGCGTGATCAAGCGCCGCGCCACGGTATTCAACCGCAACGCTGCCCCAGTCCGGCTGGCTCGTCACCGGGCAGTTGGATTTAAGCAAATGGCTGTGCAGCGCGTCGTCTACCACTCTCGACTCATCGCAGCGCAGCAGTTCAGGTTGAGGACGGTCGTAGCTTGAAATGCTCACGTCAAGGTCATCCACGCACAAACCCGGCACCGCGACGATACCCTCGGCCTCGATGTCCTTGAGGCTGCGAACGCGCACCCCCACCGGCTTGCCCGCGGCAGCCGACAGATCCTTCTCCAGCGTGGCGATCAGCTCGGATTCAGACGCAAACGCGGTCTGATTGAGCGAATTGAGGTAGAGCTTGAACGACTTGGATTCGATGATATTGGCCGAGTCCGCCGGAATGCTGAACTCACCGATAGCCACCACCGGCTTGCCCGACGGCATCAGCCAGGACAGCTCGTAGCAATTCCAGAAATCGACACCCTGATAAGGCAGCGTCTCGGCGGTCAGCCCAAGCTCTGCCCATTTGGCAGCGCGCGGAATCGGGAACAGCAGAGACGGCGTGTAGGTGGCGATGTACTCGCTGGACTTGCCCAGCGGCGAGTGTTCGGCTGCGGGATGCATGGCGGGACCTGAACCTTAAAAAGCGGCTGTTAAAAACCAAGGCCGCGAAGTTTATCGGGTTCGGACCGGGTTTTCAGCGTTTACTGACTGATCGCCACCTTGCCGACCATGCCCGCCTGGTAATGCCCGGGGATATTGCAGGCGAACTCCAGGCCCGTGGCGTCGGTGAACGTCCAGGTCAGCTCGGCGGTTTTGCCCGGTTCGACCAGCACGCTGTTGGGATCGTCATGTTTCATGCTCCCGGCGCCCTGCTCCGAGCCATGCGCCATGCCGTGATCCATCCCGGCCATGTCGTGCTTCATGCCGGTCGGGGTGAGCATGCCGCTGGCCGTCATTTTCAGCATTTCATGCTGATGCGCCGCATGCATGGCTGCATCACCGAGGTTGAACTCGTGCAACAGGCGGCCCTTGTTGACCAGCACGAAGCGCACGGTCTCGCCCTTTTTTACGTCCAGCGATTTAGGCTCAAAGTAGATATCGCCCAGGGTCACTTCAACCGTGCGCGTTGCCTGAGCCGCATCGGCGGGATGACCGAAGGCGAAATGCTCGCCGGGTGACGCCTGCGCCGGGAGGCTTGCACCCAGCAACAGGGCAATGGCGAAAAGACGGGTCATCGTCATTTCCTATTCGTAGCGCAAGGCGTGGGCCGGCTGGATCTGAGCGGCGCGGTAGGCCGGGTAGATCGTTGCCAGGAAGCTGAGGATAAACCCGGCACTGCAGATCAGCGCCACGTCACTGCCTTCGAGCTTCGACGGCAGATTGCTGATGAAGTACACGTCCGACGTGAAGATGTGCTGGCCCGTCACGCGCTCGACCCAGCCGACGATCTGGCTGACGTTAATCGCTGCAATCACGCCCAGCACGCCGCCGATCACGGTACCGACGATGCCGATGACGGTGCCCTGAACCATGAAAATGCTCATAATCTGGCCCGGTGTCGCGCCGATGGTGCGCAGGATCGCGATGTCGGCGCCCTTATCGTTTACCACCATGATCAGCGTGGCGATGATGTTAAACGCCGCCACGGCAACGATCATCAGCAACAGCAGACCGATCATGGTCTTTTCCATCTTCATCGCGCTGAACAGGCTGCCCTGGCTGTGGGTCCAGTCATCCGCCTTGTAGTCCGGACCGAGTCCGGCGGCGATGGCCGTCGACACCTGCGGCGCGGCGTACAGATCGGTCAGCGCCAAGCGCACACCCTGCACCTGATTGGGCTGCCAGCGCTGGATCACGGCGGCATCGGCCACGTTGACCAGCGCCATGGAACCGTCCAGCTCAGCGCCGACCTTGAACACGCCAACCACCGTCAAACGCTGCAGGCGCGGGGTGATGCCACCCGGGGCACTGCTGATTTCCGGGACGATCAGTGTCAGTTTGTCGCCGACGTTCAGGCGAAAGCGCCGGGCGGTGATTTCACCGATCACCACCCCAAACTCACCGGCCTTCAAGTCCTGCAGCCGGCCCTGCACGATATGCTGGGTCACGATGGAGACTTTGGATTCCAGGGCCGGGTCGACGCCGTTGATCTGAATCGGCTGCATCGAACCTTTGTACGACAGCATGCCGTCCATTTCAGTGAACGGCACGGCGGCCGTCACCTGCGGGTCTTTCAGCGACGCCTTCGCAGCGGGCTGCCAGTCGTCCAGCGGCTTCACGCCAGAGATCACTGCATGGGGGACCATGCCGAGGATCCGCGAACTCATTTCCTGCTGGAAACCGTTCATCACGGACAGCACCACGATCATCGCCAGCACGCCCAGCGCCAGCCCGATCATCGAGGTCATGGAAATGAACGAGATGAAGTGGTTGCGACGCTTGGCCCGCGTGTAGCGCGTACCGATAAAGATGGATAACGGTCTGAACATTCGTGGAGCACCGTAACTAAGCAGCTAAAAGTAAAAAGCCGATGCCCGAGAGACACCGGTTGCACGGGTCAGGCTTCGACCAGACGACCTTCTTCGAGACGCCACACGCGGTCCATCTGCCGGGCCAGCGTCATGTCGTGGGTCACCACCAGAAACGCGGTGCGCGACGACGTGCTGAGTTCCAGCATCAGGTCCTGAATCCCTTGTGCGGTATGCGAATCGAGGTTGCCGGTGGGCTCGTCGAGCATCACCAGACCCGGCTGGTTCACCAGAGCGCGGGCAATCGCCACCCGCTGACGTTCGCCACCCGACAACTCCGACGGCTTGTGCGCCAGGCGGTGCTTGAGCCCTACCCGCTCCAACAGCGCGGTTGCACGCTGACGGGCTTCCGGAATCGGCGTCTTGCCAATCAACAATGGCATGCAGACGTTTTCCAGCGCCGTGAACTCGGCCAGCAAGTGGTGGAACTGATAGACGAAGCCCAGGGCGCGATTGCGCAGCAGGCCGCGGGCTTTCTCGTTCAGCGCCGAGAGCTCTTCACCGGCCAGCCAGACGCTGCCTTCGGTGGGCGTGTCGAGGCCGCCGAGCAGGTTGAGCAAAGTACTTTTGCCCGATCCCGAACTGCCGACGATCGCCACGCGTTCGCCCGGGTGCAATTCCAGTTGCAGCCCGGACAGCACGACCACGGATTCCGGACCCTCCTCGTAGGATTTGCCCAGGTTGCGGCAGCTCAGTACAGCTTTATCACTCATGCCCGACTCACTCATAACGTAGCGCCTCCGCCGGCTGGGTGCGCGCAGCACGCCAGGCTGGATACAGGGTGGCGAGGAAACTCAGGACCAGCGCCGCGCCGCATACCAGCAGCACGTCCTGGGCCATCAATTGCGAAGGCAGATAGTCGATGAAGTAGACATCCGCATTGAGGAACTTGTGGCCGATCAAACCTTCCAGCGCGGAAATCGCCGAACTGACATTGAGGGCCGCGAGAATGCCGACGCCGGCGCCGATCAGCGTGCCGACCACGCCAATGACCGTGCCCTGGACCATGAAGATCGCCATGATCTGGCCCGGGGTCGCGCCCAGCGTGCGAAGGATGGCGATGTCACCGCGCTTGTCGTTGACCACCATCACCAGCGTGGAAATGATGTTGAACGCCGCGACCGCCACGATCAGCAGCAGCAGCAGGCCGATGATGGATTTTTCCATACCGATCGCCTGATAGAGGTTGCCGTGGGTGCGCGTCCAGTCGCGGGAGTAATACTGGTGCTCGCCGAGATTCTGGGCGATTTCGTACGCGGTGCGTGGTGCCTTGAACAGATCGGTGAATTTCAGGCGCAAGCCCTGAACCTGATCCGGCTTCCAGCGGTGCAGCCGCGCCAGGTCCTGCAGGTTGGTGACGCCCAGGTAGCCGTCCAGCTCGCCGGCGCCGACATGAAAGATGCCGACCACGGTGAAGCGCTTCATGCGCGGGAACATGCCGGCCGGGGTCACAGTGACTTCCGGGGAGACGAAAGTGACTTTGTCGCCCATGCCGACACCGAGCTTGGTCGCGGCCTTGTCGCCGATCACCACGCCGAACCCGCCCGCGACCAGATCGTCGAGGCTGCCCTGCTTCATGAAGCCGTCGATGATCGACACCTTGCGCTCCTGCGCCGGATCGATGGCGTTGAGCAGGATTTTCTGCACATTGCCGTTGTTGGTCAGCAGGCCTTGCATCTGGGTGAACGGCGCAACGGCTTCGACCTGTTTGTTCTGTTTGACCCGGGCGGCCAGGGCCTGCCAGTCATTGATCGGTTCGCCGGACTCGATGGTGGCGTGGGGCACCATGCCCAGCACGCGGGTGCGCATCTCATGGTCGAAGCCGTTCATGACCGACAGCACGACGATCATCACGACCACGCCCAGGGCGAGGCCGATCATCGACGTCAGGGAAATGAAGGAGACAAAGTGATTACGGCGCTTTGCACGGGTGTAGCGCGTGCCGATGAATACAAAAAGAGGTCTGAACATTTAGGCGCTTGTTCGGAGGAATGGGAACGTGCTTGTGGCGGGCCTGGGGCAAGCGGCTTTACACTCGAATCACAGCCGAATCATGCTCGGGAAGCTGAGCTATGATCTTGAGCAATCACTCTGACAACCGCCGCTACCATGGGTTCGCCATGCCGACACTAGATGAAGAAGAACGCCGCGAATACTACCGTATCGAGGACAGCGTCGCACTGGAAATTAACCGCATCGCCGGCCCCGACACGGGAGATGAACCTGGCCATCACGACACGTCCACGCTCTTCGATCTGCTGAGCGAATTGCACGTCGCCGAGTTCGAATCCCAGCATCTGCTGCGTCAGCTGGATGATCGTGACCGCACCACCAACAGCTTCCTTCGGGCCATGAGCAAACGCATCGACCTGCTCGGCCAAGTGGTTGCGCATACCGCACTGGGCAAGCTCGGCGCCCCGCAGCGCGTGATCATGTCCGAGGGTGGCCTGCAATTTGAAACCCCTCAACCCTTCCAGCCCGGCACCCTGCTGTCGGTGAAAATGGTGCTGATGCCCCAGGCTTCCGGGATGATGCTGCGCGCACGGGTGACGCAGTGCCATGCCCTGACCATTGGCGATTTTGACGTCGGCACGGAGTGGATCGACCTCACCGATGCCCAGCGCCAGCTGCTGGCCCGACACATCCTGCAACGACAAGCCGCTCAGAGGCGACTGGCCCGTGAGCAAAGTGACCCCGACGTAAGGCCGAACTGATTCCAGCGCGACTTATTTCAGAGCGACTTATTCCCGCGCCATGCGTACCAAGGAGTGATTGTGACCTTTATTTACGGCCACCGCGGCGCCAAGGGCGAAGCACCGGAAAACACCCTGAACAGCTTTCAGGAATGCCTCAAACACGGCGTCAAACGTTGCGAACTGGATCTGCACCTGTCCCGCGATGGCGAGCTGATGGTGATCCATGACCCTACACTCAAGCGCACCACCGACCGGCGCGGCAAAGTCGTCGAACACGATGCCGCCGATCTGGTGACCTACGACGCGCGCAAGGGTGGACCGGGCTGGGTGCAGCCCTGCCCCATTCCCCGTCTGGAAGAACTGTTCGAGAAATGCCCCTTCGATCACTGGCAGCTGGAAGTCAAAAGCGCGTCACGCACCCGCGCGGCGACCACCGTGCTGGCGATTCGCGAAATGGCTCAGCGCCACGGATTGCTGGATAAAGTGACAATCACATCCAGTTCCCGGGAAGTGCTTCGCGCCGCACTGGAGCTGACGCCGGACCTTTCACGTGGGCTGGTGGCGGAATACGCCTGGCTCGACCCGCTGAAAGTCGCCCAGGGCTATGGCTGCGAGATACTCGCGCTGAACTGGACGCTGTGCACGCCCGAGCGCTTGAAGAAAGCCCAGAATCAGGGCCTGCATGTGTCGGTGTGGACAGTCAACGAGCCGGCACTGATGCGCAGACTCGCCGACTTCGGCGTTGACAGCCTGATTACAGACTTTCCCGGTTTGGCCAGCGCCACCCTTGGGAAGTACTGAAATCGGTCTCCCCGGCCGGCTCAGGCCACCGGCCGGAGCCGCTCAAAAAAGCCGGTTGAGGCCGTCGTACGCCGCGACCCGATAGGCCTCGGCCATGGTCGGGTAGTTGAACGTGGTGTTGACGAAATACTTGATGGTGTTCGCCTCGCCCGGCTGATTCATGATCGCCTGACCGATGTGCACGATCTCCGATGCCTGGTCGCCGAAGCAGTGCACGCCGAGGATCTGCAGGGTTTCCCGGTGAAACAGGATCTTCAGCATGCCGACCGGCTCGTTGGAAATCTGCGCGCGGGCCATGCTCTTGAAAAACGCCTTGCCCACTTCGTACGGCACTTTGGCCACGGTCAGGTCGTGTTCGTTCTGACCGATGGAGCTGATCTCGGGGATGGTGTAGATCCCGGTCGGCACGTCGTTGACGAAGCGCCACGCGCCGTTGTCCACCGCACTGCCCGAGGCCGACCGACCCTGGTCATACGCCGCACTGGCCAGACTCGGCCAGCCGATCACGTCGCCTGCGCCATAAATGTTCGGCTGGCTGGTGCGGTAGGCTTCGTCGACATCGATCTGACCGCGACCGTTGGCCTTGATGCCGACGTTTTCCAGACCCAGCTTGTCGGTGTTGCCGGTACGGCCGTTACACCACAGCAAGGCGTCGGCCTTGACCTTCTTGCCGGACTTGAGGTGCAGGATCACACCGTTGTCCAGCCCTTCAACGCGCTCGTACTCCTCGTTGTGGCGAACCATCACGTTGTTGTTGCTGAAGTGATAGCTCAGGCCCTGGGAGATTTCCGAGTCGAGGAAGCTCAGCAGTTGGTCACGGTTGTCGATCAGTTCGATCTCGACGCCGAGGCCACTGAAAATCGACGCGTATTCGCAGCCGATGACGCCTGCACCGTAGATGATCAGTTTGCGCGGGGTGTGACCCAGGCTGAGGATGGTGTCGCTGTCGTAGATGCGCTTGTGGGAAAAGTCGATATCGGCGGGCCGATAAGGCCGCGAGCCGGTGGCGATGATGATCTGGTTGGCAACCAGCTTTTCCACGACGCCGGTGTTGCACACGACATCAATGCTGCGCTCGTCGGCGAAGCTGCCGGTGCCGAAGAACACGTCGACACGGTTGCGCGCGTAGTAACCGGTGCGCGACGCCACTTGCTTGTTGATGACCTTCTCGGCGTTCTTCAGAACGTCCGGGAACGAGAACCAGCGTGGCTCGCCAATGGCCCGGAACATCGGGTTGGTGTTGAACTGAATGATCTGTTTGACCGAGTGACGCAGGGCCTTCGACGGGATCGTGCCCAGGTGCGTGCAGTTGCCGCCGACCTGCCGACGGCTGTCGACCATTGCCACCTTACGCCCGGCCTTGGCAGCGTTCATTGCCGCGCCTTCACCCGCCGGGCCCGAACCCAGCACTACCACGTCGTAGTTGTAGACAGCCATGCGTACTCCTCAGAACTGGCCGAGCCACCACTCTGGTGCCTCTGGCTGAATCATGCCGCTCCGGGCGGCATGAAGGATCGAAACTCGCGGCGCAGTCTAGTCGCACCGAGGGCAAACGACCATTAACCCTTGGTCGCGTCCCTCGGCAGACTTCACTGCACTGTCGCCGGTCGAGGGGCGGAAACCTTACTCGACTGCAGAATTGCTGCGGATGATAAATCCCTTGCGTGACGAATCCTAAAAAAATCGCACGTCCGGACAACTGCCTTTCCAGCGGCCCTGGAATTTACTCGGCCAGATGGAGAAACAACCGCTGCGCCAGTTCCTTGCCGATGGCGCTGCGATAAATGCTCACCACTTCCTTGTTGTCCTTGGCCGCCGTGAGCATCGCCCTGTAACCCATCAGCCGCTGTTCCGGCAGTTTAAGGTGCGCTGCGGTGAAGGCATCCGCCGCCGCGTCATCGCTGGCGTAGTGAAAATGCGCCCACCACAGCAGATGGTCTTCCCTGTCGCGAATGGCGTATTCCTGCACGAAGTCGTTGCGGCGGGCACCCGACATATTTTTTCGGCCGTCAACCCGGGCGATGTGCACCTCGTGCTGTCGATCCAGATAACTGATGCGACCGGCCGTGGGCGGCTGGCGCTTGATCATCTCGATACGCAGCTGACGTCCCTGCTCGCGCAATCGCTGTTCGGCCCCGCGCAAATCGTCCAGCAAGGTCTGGACTGACTGCCCCTTGCTGTCTTCCGCGTGGGGATCGTCCAGATGAATCTGCAGCTTCTCCGCCAGCTCACCCAGCTTGTCGGCCTTTTGCACCAGGATGTCTTCCATGTCCTCGGGCTCATTGGCCCGGCGAGACTGGCGCACTGCGTTGGCGATATCGGGCTCGACCCGCTCCAGCAAGGCGCGTCCGCGGCGCATGAGTTCTGCGGGCGGGACGATGCTCTCTCGATTGACCGGCTGGCGGCGCTGGTCCTCGAGTTCAACCCACTCCCCTTCCGCGTGCTGGTGGTACGTGCCGACGACGCGATCACCGGCAGCGTCCTTGACCTCCACGACTTCACCCAGTGAAGGCTCTTCACCTTCGCGCAGACGGCCAATCAACGTGCGTTGGCTTCGGGTCTTGATCACCCGCTTGCGCGTCTGAGCCGCCCGCGGAACATATTCGGCAAGCGTCTCGGCGGGCTCCTCGCTCTCGCGAATGAGGTCCGAAAGCCGATGCTCGGCGCGGTCGGAGATCAACGAAAGATCCTCGAGGAAACGGTTGAAATGCCCGGTATTGAGCGCTTCGGGCTCACTTTCAAAGGCTGCTAGGGCGACTATCGAGGCCCGGTCATATTCCCTGAGGGAGCTTTCCAGCACAGCGATCTGTTCGGCGATCGTGTAATCGTGTGGCCTTTCCAGCTCGGCCTGAGAGCTCAGCGCCGAGTGCAGCGAGTCGTCGTTGAGCATGCGCTTGAGCGTCACCGCCCTGTGGGTATCCAGAATGGTCTCGGCGTTGAAACACAGTTCGAGGGACGACCACATGCGACTGGCGCGCCAATCGACGAGGGAGAACATCCGGTTGTTGTAAAACTCCAGCGCCTCCGTGCGCCAGTATGCCTCGCCGACTTTCGGCACCTCGCGCAACCGCTGCCACAGCCCTTCTCTGACCAGCGCCCAGTGAACTCCGCTCTCTTGCAGCACCAGGGACTTCTCGAACAGCCCCAGATAGATCCCGACATTCTCGAGAGAGAGAATCCCGGACACGGCGCGCATCCGGGCCAACTCTTCTTTGGCGACGATGAGCATGTCGCTGAGCAGCACGCCCTCAAGCAGACAGATCCGCCTGACGATGCCTTGCAGGTCCTTGGCATAGGTTTTGTCAGGGGTGCGATCGGCAGGACGCAATGACTGGTCGATGGCATTTTTGCGGTCGATGATCTCCATCACGGCGCGGATGTCTGCTTCCAGCAACGAAGTGATCTCATGGTGCCTTTCGAGCGGCAGGGCATCGATACGGTTGTCGTTCTCCACAATCCTGATGTAAAGATCGTTCTGGCGCTTGAGCAGCTCGGACTTTTCCGCGATGGCCAGCTTGAGTCGGGCGGCGTTTTCCAGCGCGAGTTGCCGGGCGCTGCGCTTGGGGCCGCCGCCGCGAAGGCGCAGCCCAAGGTCGAGACGCCAGACCTGACTCTCACGCGCAAGCCAGGGCCCGGTGAATTCATCGTTTCGCGGGTCGACAATCTGCACGTGGTCGTTGACCTGAACCCTGTACACCGCGCCATCGATGCGCGCGTACCACGCGCCATTCAGCTCATACAGCCCTTGGGTGCCAGCGGCGCCTGATGGCTCCGGCAGCAAAGGTGCTGGCCGGACTTCAAACGCCTGCAGCGCAACCTGCTGGGCAGCCGTCAGGCTCAGGTCGGCGCGCGACCAGGAAAAATCCAGTTGGGTTCTCACTGTGCCGGGCAGCGGGTTCGTCTCCACTACAGGCGTTGTCTCCGCGGCAAGGGTCGGACTGGGTGCTGCCAGCAGGTCTGCCAGATTCGGCCGAACTACCCCTGCTGCTCGCCCGCGCGCCGGGATGACACGATTAGCCTGGGTGCTATGCAGCAGCAACATCGCCACGGTGAGCAGCAAATTGCTCATGGACTCTTCACGATCACGGTCAGTGGCATTGCGCTCAGAGGCCAGGGCCCCTTGCGCCTCGTTCATCATCTGCACCAGCCACAGCGCATTGCCGACGGGGCCGGAGACAACCGGCATGAGGGTCTCCAGCGCCAGCCAGCCACCGCGCTTGAGCAAGGCCCAGCGACTTTCGGCGTTGGACGTGGACTGCCTGTCCGCCAGCTCGACCAGCGCGGCTGCATTGGCCTTGAACAGCGCAACCAGCGGGTCACCGCCGACCTCGTCGACAGCCAACTGCGCAGGCGCCGGGGTTTCCAGCGGTGCGAACTCCGAACCCTGACCGAAGCGCACGATGTGCGGCTGATCGAAGCCGCCATTGCCGTACACCTGCCGCGGATGATCGTCCATCCACGTCAGCACATCGTCCTGAAGCTCACCGGGTTCGACGATGGCGGCGCGCAGGGCTGCCCAGGATTCGAATTCGATCAGCGAATGACGGGAAAACGGTCGATACAGCACCAACGGGCCCCTGGATGTATCGCGGTCACCGATCACGAACATGTTGGCGACTGCATCAGCTTTCTTGCCAGCCATTGCGCGGAATGCCAGCGGACGCAGCGTCGTGTTGCGCAGCGCTGAAGGACGCTGTTCCGACGGCTGAACGAGGGCGGCAACACGCTGACAGGCGCTGTCGCAAAAGTGCCCCTCGCTCCGTATTTTCAGCTCCAGCGCCCGCAGTGGCAGTTGCGCGCGAAGCTGCTCGATGTACGCCGCCTGATGCTTGGCGGATTCACCGGGGTCAGTCACCAGCACCCGTTTCAGCAGCGCGGGGTAGTGGCGCCCGATGTCCACCTGACACACCAGCAGCCGCAGATAATCGGCGCTGAACCAGGCCGGCGCCGGGGTGCCGTCCCTGTGCACGACGTGCAGCGCACCGGCCGGCTCGCCGGAAAGGTTTTCCAGAGCAAACTCGGCGAGGCTCATGCGCACTGGCTCGACCACGCCCGAGGTGACCACCTGACCACCGCCGGGAATCGCGGCGGCGACCACTTTGCGGATAACGACGTCCAGATCGGCTATCAGCAGATCTGCGGCCTCCGGGTGATCGGCGAGCATTTCGCGCTGCAGTTGCTGACTGGCGTAATCGAGCAACGGCGGCATGTCTTCGTTGAACGTGCTCCCTGCGCTCGCTGGAGTGCTCGCCAACGCAATCATTCGACGGCTGAAATCCATGCGGTCGGCAACGCTGGCGTTGCGCAACCAGTCAGGAAGGGTTTCGGGGGTTTCCATCCCAGGGATGGCGGGGATCAGAAAAGGCGTGATGTCTGTGGCAGTGGTCATCCGGCGATCAAGATCGGCAAAATCCTCTGCGTCGGCGTGATCGAGCCGGGTGATCTGCTGCAATTGGCAGGCAAGGATTGACTGGGCCAATGCGTCGAACGGGTCTCCCTCAACCTCGCGCAGTGCCCAGGTCTCGGGGTGGGTGGCTGACGGCGAAGTATCGATGCTGGCCAGTAGTTCTGTCAGCGAGCCATGCCTGACGATCAGACCCGGCGACTGCCAGGTGAGAAACATCTCCGTGCCGCCCCACATACCGGTCGCTGCCAGCACGGGCAGCACTGACGCCGGTGACGAAGGGTCCACTGCCTGGGGGATGCAGGCGCGAATGACGTCGTCCGCATGGGCCTCGTCGATACTCAGCATGAAGCTGCGCTGGGTCTGGTCGGGAAAATAAGCGATGGGACGAAGGAAATCGCGCTCGTTGTCGTGCAGCGCCGGGGTGTCGTTCAACGCTTGCAGATAGCCCTTCTTCAGCGCATCGGACAGTTGCGCCCAGGGGCTCTGCCCATCAGCGGCCGGCGCTTCCCAGAAATCCATCAGCGCCTGCTGGAACTGCTCGTTCAGCCCCAGAGCAACCGTATCGATCAGAATATTCAGCTGATCAAAATCGATCGGCGTCGGGGTGGCGTCCTGGATGGCGGGATCGATGACCAGTGTGTTGGCCTCGGAGCGCCAGAGAGGAGTCTTGCCGGTCAGGAATGCCTGCTGCAGATTTCTCAACAGCGTTTCCGCGCGCTGGGTGCCGTCGGAGGCGGTTCGGGTGATGACGCAAATCTCGGGAGCGATTTCAAGGTCCGGAAATTGTTCTTGCAGCGCGGATTGCAGCTGTTTGATCGCGACGTCATGCAAGGTCGGTCGCCGGGAAACCCCAGCGACCAGATGAAGGGTTGAGCTCATTGGCCAGTTAACTCGTGCAATGTATTGAGGATCGCTCAGGGCCTCGTGAGGCACTGAGAGAATTTGCGGAGAGTTAAACCGGGAATGAGTCCATCGATGGGATACATAAATATTGTTTTCACGCGGGCGCAGCGGGAGGTCCGTGGTCGATGGGCGGGGCGTTCTGATTGCCAACCGCCAGCTTTACACATATCGTTACAAATCTGGGGTGCTCGAGGCCAAGCGCGGGCGCCGCAGCAGAGGACGCATAAATATAACGGATCCCCCCAGCTAGACAGCTAAGTGAGTAATTCCAGATGGCCTCGAACACGGGCAAAGGCAAGGCGATATTTCGCGTTGTGAGCGGCAACTTTCTTGAAATGTTTGACTTCATGGTCTATGGCTTTTACGCCACGGCCATCGCCAAAACCTTCTTCCCCGCCGACAGTGAATTCGCATCGCTGATGCTGTCGCTGGCGACCTTCGGCGCCGGTTTCCTCATGCGCCCGCTGGGTGCGATTTTCCTCGGCGCCTACATCGACCATCACGGCCGGAAAAAGGGCCTGGTGATTACGCTGGCGATGATGGCCATGGGTACGGTGCTGATTGCCTGCGTGCCGGGTTACGCGACCCTGGGCGTTGCCGCACCGATCCTGGTGTTGATTGGCCGCCTGCTGCAAGGCTTCTCGGCCGGCGTTGAGCTGGGCGGCGTCTCGGTTTATCTGGCGGAGATTTCCACGCCGGGGCGCAAGGGCTTCTTCGTCAGCTGGCAGTCGGCAAGCCAACAGGCAGCCGTCGTTTTCGCAGGTCTTTTGGGCGTGGGTCTGAACCACTGGCTGAGCCCGGAAGACATGGGCCAATGGGGCTGGCGCGTACCGTTCCTGATCGGCTGCCTGATCGTTCCGGCGATCTTCGTGATCCGTCGCTCGCTGGAAGAAACCCCTGAGTTCGAAGCCCGCGCGCAACACCACCGCCCAAGCCTGGGCGAAGTGGTCAAGTCGATCGGCCAGAACTTCGGACTGGTCATCGCCGGCATGGCGCTGGTGGTCATGACCACGGTGTCGTTCTACCTGATCACCGCCTACACCCCGACGTTCGGCAAAAACGAGCTGCACCTGTCTGATCTGGACAGCTTGCTGGTGACCGTCTGCGTCGGTATTTCGAACTTCATCTGGCTGCCGGTCATGGGTGCGCTGTCGGACAGGATCGGCCGCAAGCCCCTGCTGCTGGCGGCGACCATTCTGGCGATCATCACGGCGTACCCTGCCCTGTCCTGGCTGACCGCCAACCCGAGCTTCGGCAACCTGCTGATGGTCGAGCTATGGCTGTCCTTCCTGTACGGCTCGTACAACGGCGCGATGGTGGTTTCCCTCACCGAAATCATGCCGGTTGAAGTGCGCACCACCGGCTTCTCCCTGGCCTACAGCCTGGCGACCGCGACGTTCGGCGGTTTCACGCCGGCGGCCTGTACTTACCTGATTCACGTGCTGGACAACAAAGCGGCACCGGGCATCTGGCTGAGCGGCGCTGCGGTACTGGGCCTGATCGCCACGCTGGTGCTGTTCCGCAAGGGTCAGACACGGATTCAGGGCGTGACGGCGGTGAGCTGATCGCCGAGAGCTGTAAGCGGCAAGCTTCAAGCAGCAAGTAAAAACAAAAACGCCCCGAACCAGTCGGGGCGTTTTTTATTTCCAGATGACATGAGTGTCACTGCAACCCATCGTTGTCCAGAACCCGCGCGGTCGCGCAGCAAACACGGTCCCTGTGGGAGTGAGATCTGCTCACGAAGAGGCCAGGACTGCCAGCCACTTTCTCTGGGGAATGAAAGTCAGCCTTCGCGAGCAAGCTCGCTCCCACAGGATCGTGGGTCGCCTCGGGATTTCAGCCGGTTCGTAGACTTGTGGGAGTGAGCTTGCTCACGAAGAGGCCGGGACAGCCAGCTATTTTCTCTGGGGAATGAAAGTCAGCCTTCGCGAGCAAGCTCGTTCCCACAGGATCGTGGGTCGCCTCGGGATTTCTGCCAGTTCGCTGGACTTGCTCACACATGAAAACGCCCCGAACCAGTCGGGGCGTTTTTTTGTGCTTAGCGTTTCAGCTCACCGCTTACCGCTGCTTTCAACCTACTTCGGGAAAGCTGGCGGGTTGACCCCGGTCATTTCTTCCATCACGCGGACCACCTGGCAGCTGTAGCCGAATTCGTTGTCGTACCAGACGTACAGCACAACGCGGTTATCCATGGCGATGGTCGCCTCAGCGTCTACGACGCCGGCGTAACGCGAGCCGACGAAGTCGGTGGACACCACTTCCAGGGAGTTCACGAAGTCGATCTGTTTGTGCAGATCCGAATACAGCGCGGTGTGGCGCAGGTATTCGTTCATCTCTTCGCGAGTGGTCGCCGTCCCCAGGTTCAGGTTAAGGATGGCCATCGAGACGTTTGGCGTTGGAACGCGGATCGCGTTGCCGGTCAGCTTGCCGGCCAGCTCGGGCAGTGCCTTCGCTGCAGCGGTGGCGGCGCCGGTTTCGGTGATGACCATGTTCAGCGCGGCGCTGCGGCCACGGCGATCGCCCTTGTGGAAGTTGTCGATCAGGTTCTGGTCGTTGGTGTACGAGTGAACGGTTTCGACGTGACCGTTGACGATGCCGAACTTGTCGTTGACGGCCTTCAGCACCGGCACGATGGCGTTGGTGGTGCAGGATGCCGCGGAGATGATCTTGTCATCGGCGGTGATCTGCTGGTGGTTGATGCCGTGCACGATGTTCTTCAGCTTGCCCTTGCCCGGCGCGGTCAGGACCACGCGGTCGATGCCCGGGCACTGCAGGTGCTGGCCCAGACCGTCGGCATCACGCCATACACCGGTGTTGTCGACCAGCAGCGCGTCCTTGATACCGTACTGGGTGTAATCCACCTCGGCCGGGTTCTTGGCGTAAATCACCTGAATCAGGTTGCCGTTGGCGCAAATGGTGTTGTTGGCTTCATCGATGGTGATGGTGCCATCGAAAGGACCGTGGACCGAATCACGGCGCAGCAGGCTTGCGCGCTTGACCAGATCGTTTTCAGCACCCTTGCGGACCACGATGGCGCGTAGACGCAGGCCGTCGCCGCCACCGGTTTTTTCGATCAGGATGCGTGCCAGCAGACGACCGATGCGACCGAAGCCGTACAGTACGACGTCAGTGCCCTTGCGCTCGCCGGAGTTCTGCTGGCCAATGACTTCGGCCATTTCTTCGCGGATGAATTCTTCAGGGGTGCGGCCATTGGCTTCGGCCTTGTACTTCACCGCCAGCTTGCCCAGGTCCACCGAAGCGGCGCCCAGTTTGAGCTCGCTCATGGCTTTGACGAGGGGGAACGTCTCGTGTACGGACAACTCGCTGGCGTCGGCCTGGCGGTGACGCGCAAAGCGGTGTGCTTTGAGAATCGCGATGACTGAACGGTTGATCAGGCTGCGGCCATAGATCGAACTCACCACATTATTATTGCGGTAGAGCTGACCGATAAGCGGGATCATCGCCTCGGCGAGGGCTTCACGATCGATCCATTCACCAAGACACTGGTCGGGCTTCTGAGTCACGGGAACCTTCCACATGTAGGGGCTGAAAAAAGGGACTACATTATGCACAGGCCTTTGTTTATGAGCAATCCAGACTTTCCAAGACGTGGAGCACTACATAATTGCGAGCGCACAAAACTGACAGCGTCTCTGCGGATTAGTTACACTCCCCGGCTTTGCCGCAACGCCTGGAGCTTTAACTTCCGTGCCCGTTCTGCGCCTTCCGATTCTGCCTGCTGCAGCAGGCAAACAACATTGGGGTAACCTCCCCGGTGCCGCCCTGAGTCTCGCCATCGCCGAGGCTGCCAGCGCCGCGAAACGCTTCACCCTGCTGCTCACCGCAGACAGCCAGAGCGCCGAGCGACTGGAGCAGGAACTGAAGTTTTTTGCCCCTGATCTGCCGGTCCTGCATTTCCCCGATTGGGAAACCCTGCCCTACGATCTGTTCTCGCCCCATCAGGACATCATCTCCCAGCGCATCGCCAGCCTGTACCGGCTGCCGGAACTGGTGCATGGCGTGCTGGTGGTGCCGATCACCACCGCCCTGCACCGTCTGGCGCCGACCAGTTTTCTGCTGGGCAGCAGCCTGGTCCTCGACGTCGGCCAGAAGCTCGACGTCGACGCCATGCGCACTCGCCTTGAAGCCAGCGGCTATCGCTATGTCGACACGGTGTACGAGCACGGCGAGTTCACCGTCCGTGGTGCGCTGATCGACCTGTTCCCGATGGGCAGCAAACTGCCTTACCGCATCGACCTGTTCGATGACGAAATCGAAACCCTGCGCACCTTCGAGCCGGAAACCCAGCGCTCCATCGACAAGGTCGATTCGGTGCGGCTGTTGCCCGCGAAAGAATTCCCGCTGCAGAAGGAAGCCGTGACGCGCTTCAAGGCGCGTTTCCGCGAGCGCTTCGACGTCGATTTCCGCCGCAGCCCGATCTTCCAGGACTTGAACAGCGGCATCACGCCGGCCGGTATCGAGTACTACATTCCGTTGTTCTTCGAAGAAACCTCCACGCTGTTCGACTACCTGCCCCAGGACACCCAGGTGTTTTCCATGCCGGGCATCGAAGCGGCGGCCGAGACGTTCTGGAAGGACGTGCGCAACCGTTACGAAGAGCGCCGTGTCGACCCCGAACGCCCTTTGCTGCCGCCGGCCGAGCTGTTCCTGCCGGTGGACGACTGCTTCGCGCGCCTGAGGAACTGGCCGCGGGTGGTCGCCAGCCAGGACGACGTCGAAAGCGGCGTTGGCCGCGAGCGTTTTCCGGCGCAGGTGCTGCCTGATCTGGCCATCGAAGCCAAGGCCAGTCAACCGCTGGCGGCGCTGTCGAAATTCCTCGGCGAGTTTCCGGGCCGCGTGCTGTTTACCGCTGAATCCGCCGGTCGCCGCGAAGTGCTGCTGGAGCTGCTCGAACGCCTGAAGCTGCGCCCGAAAACCCTGGACAGCTGGCAGGAGTTCGTCGACAGCAAGGAGCGCCTGGCAATCACCATCGCGCCGCTGGATGAAGGCCTGGTGCTGGAGGAGCCAGCGCTGGCGCTGGTGGCGGAAAGCCCGCTGTTCGGTCAGCGGGTCATGCAGCGTCGTCGCCGCGACAAGCGCGCCGACAGCCACGCCAGCGATGCAGTGATCAAGAACCTGGCCGAGCTGCGTGAAGGCGCCCCGGTGGTGCACATCGACCACGGGGTCGGCCGTTATCTGGGGCTGGCAACGCTGGAAGTCGAAAATCAGGTCGCCGAGTTCCTCATGCTGGCCTACGCCGAGGAAGCCAAACTGTACGTGCCGGTGACCAACCTGCACCTGATCGCCCGTTACACCGGCAGCGATGACGAGCTCGCGCCGTTGCACCGCCTGGGTTCCGAGACCTGGCAGAAAGCCAAGCGCAAGGCCGCCGAACAGGTCCGCGACGTGGCCGCCGAGCTGCTCGACATCTATGCCCGCCGCGCGGCTCGCGAAGGGTATGCCTTCGCCGATCCGAAGCTGGACTACGACACCTTCAGCGCCGGCTTCCCGTTCGAAGAAACCCCGGACCAGCAGACCACCATCGAAGCCGTGCGCGCCGACATGCTCGCGCCCAAGCCCATGGACCGTCTGGTCTGCGGCGATGTCGGTTTCGGCAAGACCGAAGTGGCCATGCGTGCGGCGTTCATCGCCGTGCACGGCGGCCGGCAAGTGGCGATTCTGGTGCCGACCACCCTCCTCGCCCAGCAGCACTACAACAGTTTCCGCGACCGTTTCGCTGACTGGCCGGTGACGGTTGAAGTGATGAGCCGCTTCAAATCGGCGAAAGAGATCAACGCCGCCGTGGCCGACCTGGCCGAGGGCAAGATCGACATCGTCATCGGCACCCACAAGTTGCTGCAGGACGACGTCAAGATCAAAAACCTGGGGCTGGTGATCATCGACGAAGAGCACCGCTTCGGTGTGCGTCAGAAGGAACAGCTCAAGGCCCTGCGCAGCGAGGTCGACATCCTGACCCTCACCGCCACACCGATCCCGCGCACCCTGAACATGGCCGTGGCCGGCATGCGCGACCTGTCGATCATCGCCACCCCGCCGGCGCGTCGGCTGTCGGTGCGCACCTTCGTCATGGAGCAGAACAAGCCGACCGTGAAAGAGGCGTTGCTGCGTGAGTTGCTGCGCGGCGGTCAGGTGTACTACCTGCACAACGACGTGAAGACCATCGAGAAATGCGCGGCGGACCTGGCCGAACTGGTGCCGGAAGCGCGCATCGGCATTGGCCACGGGCAGATGCACGAGCGTGATCTCGAACAGGTGATGAGCGACTTCTACCACAAGCGCTTCAACGTGCTGATCGCCTCGACCATCATCGAGACCGGCATCGACGTGCCGAGCGCCAACACCATCATCATCGAGCGCGCCGACAAATTCGGTCTGGCCCAGCTGCACCAGTTGCGCGGTCGGGTCGGGCGCAGTCACCACCAGGCCTACGCCTACCTGCTGACGCCGCCGCGCAAGCAGATCACCCCGGATGCCGAGAAGCGTCTGGAGGCGATCGCCAATACCCAGGACCTCGGCGCGGGCTTCGTGCTCGCCACCAACGACCTGGAAATCCGTGGCGCCGGCGAACTGCTGGGCGATGGACAGAGCGGGCAGATCCAGGCGGTGGGCTTCACCCTGTACATGGAAATGCTCGAACGCGCGGTCAAATCGATCCGCAAGGGCGAGCAGCCCAATCTCGACCAGCCGCTGGGTGGCGGTCCCGAGGTCAATCTGCGGGTGCCGGGGCTGATTCCGGAAGCCTATCTGCCGGACGTGCACACGCGCCTGATTCTGTACAAGCGCATCGCCAACGCCGCCGACGAAGAGGGCCTCAAGGACCTGCAGGTCGAGATGATCGACCGCTTCGGGCTGCTGCCGGAACCGACCAAAAATCTGGTGCGCCTGACCTCGCTCAAGCTGAAGGCCGAGCAACTGGGCATCAAGAAAGTCGATGCCGGTCCCCAGGGCGGACGCATCGAATTCGCGGCGGAGACCCCGGTAGACCCGCTGACGCTGATCAAGCTGATCCAGAGCCAGCCCAAACGCTACAAGTTCGAAGGCGCCACGCTGTTCAAATTCATGGTGCCGATGGAGCGTCCCGAGGAACGCTTCGCCACACTGGAGGCGCTGTTCGAACGCTTGACCCCACCGCCTTCCAAAAAATCGGCTTAAGGATTCACCATGGGTTTGATCCGCTCCTTCACCCTGCTGCTGGTGCTGTTTGCCCCGGCGGCCTTCGCCGATGGCGCCTATCAGGTGGAACTGATCCTGTTCCGCCAGAACGGCGAGCCGGCGGCGACCAATCAACCCGCGCCGGAAGACTGGGCCGCCGGGGCGCAACGGCTGGGCGCGGACAGCCAGACGCCCACGGCGCTGGATACGCTGGTGAACAAGCTCGAATCGAGCGATGGCTATAAAGTGCTGCTGCACACCGCCTGGCAACAGGACCTCAGTGCCACGCCGAGCAAGGTGGCGATCAGCGACGGCCAGGAGCAGTTCGGCCACTTCCCAATCGAGGGTACGGTGAGCCTGGGTCTGGCACGTTTTACCGACATCGACGCGAATTTCTGGGTCAACCAGCTGGACAGCCACGGCGTGCTGGTGACCAGCGAGCGCATGCGTCAGGCCACTCGCGTCAGAAACGGAGAACTTACTTATATGGACAACGGAAGCCTTGCCATGCTGATCAAGGTTTCTCCCGTCCAGCCTCCGCGTTGACGCAGGCCTAGACGTGGCGTCCCTACTGGAAAAAGCCCTCGCCCTGCCGTGGGAACCGCTGTTCAAAACCCAGGCGGTCGAGCGGGGGCTGGAGTACGCGCGGCAGAAGCGCGTGATGCTCGAACACTTGAGCGGCGATGTCGTGCGCACGGTGTGCCGGGGTTCAAGCCTGGAGAACTACACCCAGACGTTGTTGTTCAAGGACCCTGAGCGCACGCGCAATTTCATTGTCGGCAAATGCACCTGCCCGGTGAGAAACAACTGCAAGCACTGTGCGGCGGCGCTGTTCTTTTTGCAGGATCCGGCAAACAGCCCCGGCATTTTTGCAGCGGTGGACGGCGAGCCCATTGCGCGCAGACCGAAAGTCGTCGAGCAAAAACCCAAGTTGCCCGAGCGCCTGGAAAAGAACATTAAGCCGGAGCCGCGGCTGATTCTCGCCAGCTTCGAGTACAGCGCCTACGAGCCACGCAACGGCAAGATGCAGCGGCACATCCAGCACCGCGCAGCCCTGGCGTTTCGCTACCGTGAATCCTACGTGTCCGGCGTGCCTGCCCCCGGCCGTGGCGGCGACATCCTCTGGCACCTGCCGGATGAAACCCTACGCATGCGCCGGCATCCCGAGCGCGAGGGCGAGTACCGCAAGCAGCTTCAGGAGCTGGGCTTTCGCATCGCCACCCGGCAGAGCAAGGCGCTGCCCGACAGTGCCGGCGAGATGTTCGAACTGCCCACCGATAAGGCCTGGCTGAGTTTCATTCTCGATGACCTGCCCCGGCTGCGCGCCGAAGGCTGGCAGATCGAGATGAGCGAAGACTTTGGCTTCGACGTGACGCCGGTGGACGATTGGTATGCCGTGGTCGACGACGAGCCGGAGCGCGACTGGTTCGATCTGGAGCTGGGGATCATCGTCAACGGCGAGCGGCTGAGCCTGCTGCCGATCCTGATCAATCTGCTGCGCACGCACCCGGAATTGATGACCGCCAGCGGCATCGCCAAGCGCCGCGACGACGAGCAATTGCTGGTTCAGCTCAATCATTTCACCCAGCGCGGCGGCGTGCCGATTCAGGTGGCGCTGCCTTATGGGCGGCTGAAACCGGTGCTGGCGACCCTCGGCGATTTCTACTGGCGCGAGGATGGCAACAACGCCATTCGCCTGAACACCGCCGACGCCGCGCGGCTGCGGCAGCTCGATGACCTGCCGCTGGTGTGGCAGGGCGGCGACCGGCTGCGGCAGTTTTCCGAGCGACTGGTGAACATCAAGGACGTGCGCGGTGAGGTGCCGGAAGGCCTGAATGCCACGTTGCGGCCTTATCAGCTGGAGGGCCTGAGCTGGATGCAGGCGCTGCGCGAGCTGGAAGTCGGCGGCGTGCTCGCTGATGACATGGGCCTGGGCAAGACCCTGCAAACCCTGGCGCACCTGCTGCTGGAAAAACAGGCCGGACGTCTCGACCGCCCAGCACTGGTGGTCATGCCCACCAGCCTGATCCCCAACTGGATGGACGAGGCGAAGCATTTCACGCCGCAGCTGAAGGTGCTGGCGCTGTTCGGCACCCAGCGCCATCAGGATTTCAAACGGCTGCAGGATTACGACCTGATCCTGACCACGTACGCGCTGCTGCCCCGTGACGTCGAGGTGCTCAGCCAGCAACTGCTGCATGTGCTGGTGCTCGATGAAGCGCAATACATCAAGAACCCCACCAGCAAAGCGGCGCAGGCGGCGCGTCAGCTGAATGCTCGGCAGCGTCTGTGTCTGAGCGGTACGCCGCTGGAAAACCACTTGGGCGAGCTGTGGTCGCTGTTCCATTTCCTGATGCCCGGCTGGCTGGGCGATGCCAAGCAGTTCAACAGCAATTACCGCACGCCGATCGAGAAGTTGGGCAACGAGCAGCGTCTGGAGCACCTCAACGCACGAATCAAGCCGTTCCTGCTGCGCAGGACCAAGGAGCAGGTAGCCACCGAACTGCCGCCGAAAACCGAGATCGTGCATTGGGTCGAGCTCAACGACACCCAGCGCGATGTGTACGAAACCATGCGCCTGGCGATGGACAAGAAGGTCCGCGACGAGATCACCCTTAAGGGCGTGGGGCGCAGTCAGATCATCATTCTTGAGGCGTTGCTCAAGTTGCGTCAGGTCTGTTGTGATCTGCGGCTGGTCAACAGTGCGCCGGTCAGTCCGCGGCAGTCGAGTTCGGGCAAGCTGGACAGCCTGATGGAGATGCTGGAGGAGTTGTTTGCGGAGAATCGCAAGATTCTGTTGTTTTCGCAGTTTACGTCGATGCTTGAGTTGATCGAGGCGGAGTTGAAGCAGCGCGGGATCGCGTATTCGCTGCTGACCGGGAAGACCAAGGATCGGCGGGTGCCGGTGCAGGATTTCCAGAGCGGCAAGCATCCGATCTTTTTGATCAGTCTGAAGGCGGGTGGCACGGGGTTGAATCTGACGGCGGCCGATACGGTGATTCACTACGATCCGTGGTGGAACCCTGCGGCGGAGAATCAGGCGACGGATCGGGCGTATCGGATTGGTCAGGATAAGCCGGTGTTCGTGTACAAGATGATTGCGCGGGGGACGGTGGAGGAGAAGATTCAGCATTTGCAGCAGGAGAAGGCGGCGCTGGCGGCCGGTGTGCTGGATGGGCGCAAGGCCGGGGACTGGAAGTTGCAGGATGAGGATATTGCGGCGTTGTTTGCACCGTTGCCGGTGGTGGCCAAGAAGCTCAAGCGCTAGGCGGGTTGTTTTTAGGATCAAGATCAATATCCTTAAGATCAAGATCAAGATCAAGATCACAAGCGTCTGCCTGGGGGCAGACTGTTTCGCCTTCGGCGAGTTACTTGGAAAAGCACCCCAAGTAACCAAAGGTGCTTGCTCTCGGTTGGGCCCTTCCTTCGTCAGGGTACCCTCACTCCGACGACGCTCCGTGGGCCCGCGCCGAACGGACATCCATGTCCTGACGGCGCTCTCGCCGCATCCATGCGGCTCGGCCCACTCCGCGTCGTCTGCGTTCGGCCTGCACCAAAGTCGCGATTGGCGGCGTCTGAACTTTCTCGGTGGAAGATCAACATCAACAGCACAATCCTTACCCCTCAACCTGATCTTGATCGTTCCCACGCTCTGCGTGGGAATGCATCCTCTGACGCTCCGCGTCACCGGTCTCACTGATGCAACGCGCGCTGTTAGTGGGACCGGCTTTAGCCGGGAAGAGGCCAGCTGAGGCGCCGGGATTGTTGGCTGTGTTTGAAGGGGACTGATTTATTTACAGCGCTTCACCGTAAATTAATCTGTCCCCGCCTCAGCCAATTCCGTTTCACCCCGCCGCCCGCACGTCTTCTTCCGCCCATTTCACATAGCACACCACCACCGGCATTTCATGTTCGGCGCAGAAGTCGATCCAGCGCAGTTGGTTGTCTTGCAGGCGGTCGCCGGGGCCTTTGACTTCGATCATTCGGTAGCGGCGTTGTTCGGGGTAGAACTGGATGAGGTCAGGCATGCCGGTGCGGTTGGCTTTGATGTCCTGCAGCAGGCGTCGGAACCAGCGTTTGAGGTGTTGCGCCGGCAGGCAGTGCAGCGCTTGATCCAGCAGTTCGGGGGTCAGGGTGCCCCAGAATACGAAGGGCGATTGCAGGCCGAATTTGCTGGCGTAGGTGTCGCGGATCACCGCTTCGTAGCGCTGGTCGTCCAGCTGCGCCAGGCATTCGTCGAACAGGGCCGCGCGGCGCTGGTAGAAGTCAGGGCTGTAGAGGTCGCTCGGTGCGCTGTGGAACGGGTGAAAAAACGCGCCGGGCAGCGGCGCAAAGATCGCCCGCCAACAGAGCAGGCCGAACAGCGAATTGACCAGCGCGTTCTCGACGTAGTGCACCTCGCTGCCCTCTTCCGCCAGGTGCTGCTGGATCAGCCGTTCGACGCTGTGGTCGGGCAGCGGCAGCACGCTCAAATCAAGCCGAGTGACGGCTCGTTTCAACCGTTTCTGCACGCTGCCCTCGCCCAACTTGCGCTTCAGACGCGGCTGTATGCGCAGCAGATGTTGGGTTTCTTCGTCGTTTTCCGGCGCCGATTGGGCTTCCAGCAATAAGGTCATTGCATCCAGGAATTGCTCGCTGCGTTCGAGCACGCGGATCCTGCGTACGCGGGCGCCTGGGTAGCTCGACTGCGCGTAGACGCTCAATGCCAGCGGCCAGTCCTGCTCGCGTTCGGCCTGCTGACCGATCTTGAACAAGAGCTTGGCGCGACGCATGGCCAGCCAGGGGTTGTCGGTCTCGACGGCCAGCGCTTGAGGCGCCAGGTCGGCCAGTGCCATGCCGTCGTCCAGCGCCTGCCGACAGGTGTGCAGGTGCAGGCAGATGTCGATGTCGGCGCGTTGGTTGATGCCACGGGACTCGACGGAAAATTCGACTTTTTCGTAGCGATAGATGCCCAGGTCCGCCAGCACGAACTCCGACCACTCCTGATACAGGTTACCGAAGTACAGCAGGCGAAGCCGGTCGCACAGCGGCATGACCTGGAGGGCGAAGATCACTTCTTCGAACCCGGCAAACCAGTGCTCCAGGCGCTGGGGTGCTTCGTAGATCGGCAGCAGACGCTGCAGGAGGTCGGATTTTTTCTCGGCGCTTTTGACGCCGTGGGCCTTGAAGCACTGGCCCAGTTCGTCTTTGCGCAGCAACGCAAACAGGGCGTGAAGGTCCAGATGGGGTTGGCCGTCCACCCAACCGGATTCCAGCAAGGGTGCGGCGGCCAGTCGGACATCACCGATTTCTGCGTAATCCAGCTTGCTGGCGCGGAACAGCGTGCCTTTGCGCATGACCATGCGCACCAGCAAGGCCTGCGCAGGTTGCGGCAGCTGGGCAAAATCGTCGATGAAACGCCGCTCATCTTCATCGAGCAGGTCGTCGTAGCGCTGGGCGATCCAGTTCAGCACCTGGCGGAAGTTTTCCAGGTAGTAAAACGGATTGTCGAGGGGGGAAAGGCTCACGGCGAGGTCACGTAAAGGCTGACGGAAGAGCGTCAGGATACTGGTTATCCGTACAGATTCCAGCCCTGCCTGCTGTAGGATGGCGCCGTCCCGATCAACGGCGCGGACCAAAGAGCACTGCTCACCCGTTAGACTCGCTCCACGCATTTTCCAGGAGATCGCCATGCCTTCCGCCAGCCAACCCCTTATCTATCTCGCGGGCTTCGACGTATTTCGCGCCGACGCCATCGAGCACGGCCGCTATCTGAAAGTCCTGTGCGATCAGCACGGTCTTGAGGGTTTGTACCCGTTTGACAACGAAGTGCCGCAGGCGCTGAGCCCTGAAGAGGCGGCCGCGGTCATTTGCAACGCCAACATTGCGATGATCAAACGCTGCGACGCGGTACTGGCGAACTTGAACCCCTTTCGCGGCGCCGAGCCGGATTCAGGCACGGCCTTCGAAGTAGGCATGGCGGTTGCGCTGGGCAAACCGGTGTGGGCGTATTTCGCAGCGAATGGCGCGTTGCGCGAGCAGATCGCCCATGACGCGGCAGGCTTCGATGGGCAAGGGTTTCAGGTGGAGGATTTTGGCCTGCCGCGCAATCTAATGCTGGCCTGTACCTGGGCTGGCAATAGCGAGACGGCGGAACAGGCGGTTAAGGCATTGGCAGCGTATTTGTCTGGCTGAATGCAGATCCCTGTGGGAGCGAGCTTGCTCGCGAAGGCGTCGTATTTACCACTGAATATCCAGCGGGTGTACTGGCCTCTTCGCGAGCAAGCTCGCACACAAGGTTTGCATCTGCTGCCAGACCGCGGAGCGGTTCACGACTGGAGATATCCGACAATCGAGCACCAACGCCCTCACCTACTCCAGATTCGACGAACTGATGTCCAGCTTGTCGGCATCGGCAAACTCGTCCAGATCCAGGTCACTTAAATCCAGCTCGCCCTCCGGGTCGCGGTCTTCGTCGGAATCGGCGTCGTTGAGCGGCGACTGGTCGCCGCCGAAATGCTCGCCATCGTGTGCCCAATAAGCAATTGCGCGGGTGTCGATCTGACTTGTCTGTACCTGCATCCTTGACGCTCCGTAAGTGAATGTCGTTAAGCAGGCTAACCCAGCCGGCGGGGTAAAAGCACAGGTCACGACCAATTGAGGAAGGATCCGCCGTCGTCGCGCAGCATCTGCACCATGGCGTGGGCGGCAGGCGACAGATAGCCTTCGCGGCGCAGCATGACGCAAATGGTCCGCGTCATGGTGGTCTGCTCCAGCGGCACCTCGCGCAGGTCCTGCATGTTCTTGCCGAACTCCAGGGTCTCCCGGGCGATGAAACTCAGCAGGCTGGTCTGGGCGATCAGTCGGGGCAACAGGGAGATCGAGTTGGACTCGATCTGCACTTCCGGCAGCGGCAGGTCGTGGCGGGCGAAGGCGTCATCGACCCAGATGCGCGACGACACGCCGGACGGCGGCAACACCCAACGATAGCGGCACAAGTCGCGCATCTCGAACGGCGCCTGGAAGATCGGATGGTTGCGGCTGGCGATCACCACGGCTTCGTCGGTCAGGATCGGGTAAAAGCTGAATTCCTCTTCGGCACTGCGCTGGGCGCAGATGATCATGTCCAGGTGCCCGGAGCGCAGCTGCTCGCGCAGCATGTCGTCCTGACCGATGACCAGCTTGAGCGTCACCTGCGGCGAGCGTTTGAGCAGCGCGCTGGTCAGTTCCGGCAGCAGGTATTCGGCCATGGTGGCCGCACAGCCCAGCCGGATATCCCCTACCGCGCCACTGGCGAAATCCCGCACCTCGCGCTGGGTCTGGGCAATGCTTTGCTGCAGCACCTTGCCCCGCGCCTGCAGCAGTTCGCCGACCGGGGTGAGTTTGATTCGGCGACCGTCGCGCTGGAACAGCTTGGTGCCGAAGGATTCCTCCAGCCGCTGGATGCTTTTAGTCAGCGCCGGCTGGCTGCGATTGAGCTTTTCCGCCGCGCGTCCCAGATGACCGAGTTCGGCGATGGTTTCGAAATAGGTCAGGTCACGCAGGTCCATATATCAACCAAAGTTATCGATTCATGATTATTAGAAAATAGACTTGATCGATTGCGCTGTCGATACTGGGCGTCATTGGACATGCACTCGGCACGGAAGCACCTCAGCTACTCCTTATCAGGAGAAGCCAATTGCCAGGAAAAGCCAATGCTCTGGAGATCCGCGTTGCCACGCCCCGCCTCGTTTGCCCTCGCCCACCAGCACCCGCTGACCCAATGGCTGCTGCTCATCCTCATGGCCGGTAGCGCCGGCCAGCTGTTCAAATACTTCCACGTCCCCGCCGCACTGTTTCTCGGGCCCATGCTGGTGGCGATCGGCTTCGGCGTCGCCGGGGCCAGCGTTCGCTTGAACAAGCAGGTGTTCCGCCTCGGCCAGGGCACGGTCGGCGTGCTGGTCGCCCACTCCATGACCGTCGGCGTGCTGCTCGCGGCGATGCAGTCCTGGCATGTCATGGTGTTCGCCACCTTGCTCACCGTCGCGTTGAGCGCCGTGGTCGGCATCGCCATGGCGCGCTGGGGCGGCATCCAGAGCAGCACCGCAGCGTGGGGCACTTCGCCAGGCGCGGCGTCGGCGATGGTCGCGATGGCCGAGGATGACGGCGCCGACTCTCGGGTGGTCGCCACCATGCAATACGTGCGGGTGGTCTGCGTGGTGATGGTCGGCGCGCTGGTCAGTCGGCTGATCGGCGCCGATGCCGGCGGTTCGGAGGCCCATAGCACGGACGCGCTGTTGCACGGGATGAACCTGCTGAATCTGGGTTTGAGCCTGCTGGTGATCGGGGTCGGCGTGATCCTCGGCAGTCGCTTGCCCGCCGGCGCCTTGCTGGTGCCCTTGCTGCTCGGCGGCGCGCTGCAGTTGAGCGGCCTGCTGCAAATCACCCTGCCTGCCTGGGTGCTGGCAATTGCCTACGGCGCGATCGGCAGCTACATCGGCCTGCGCTTTGATCGCGTGACCATCAGCTACGTCTGGCGGCGGCTGCCCGCGATGATCGCCGGGGCGCTGGTGCTGATACTGCTCTGCGCCCTGTCGGCCTGGGGCATCGCGGAAATCATGGGCAAGGACTTTCTCTCGGTGTACCTGGCCACCAGCCCCGGCGGCCTTGATGCCATGGCGATCATTGCCATCGACACTCATTCCGACGTCGGCTTCGTGCTGGCGATGCAGACCCTGCGACTCTTTGCGGTGATTGTGACGGGGACCTATATCGCCCGGCAGGTGATTCGTGTGTCGCAACGCTTTGCCTGACTGAGCGAAGCCGGCTGATCGTCGAGCAAGGCAGCGGCGCGCACACCGATGGAATCTTCGGCCGGCAGGCGACCTCCAACGCTGCACACTCATTGGAGGCGAACGCCATGGCCACGCTGAAAATCGCCACGTTCAACATCAACGGCATCCGCGCGCGTTTGCCCATTCTGTTGCAGTGGCTGGAAAAGGAAGCGCCCGACATCGTCTGCCTGCAGGAACTGAAAGCGGCCGACACGGCCTTCCCCGCCGACGATATCCGCAATGCCGGCTACGGCGTGATCTGGCAGGGCGAGCCGTCGTGGAACGGCGTAGCGATCCTGTCCCGGGACAGTGAGCCGCTGGAGATTCGCCGGGGTTTGCCGGGCAATGAAAAGGACAAACACAGCCGCTATCTGGAGGCGGCTGTTCAGGGCGTGATCGTCGGCTGCCTGTACCTGCCCAACGGCAACCCGCAGCCAGGACCGAAGTTCGAGTACAAACTGGACTGGCTCGAGCACTTCATTACGCACGCCGACTCGCTGTTCAAGAGCGAGCATCCGGTGGTACTGGCCGGAGACTACAACGTCATCCCCACCGACAACGACATCTACAACACCCGCTCATGGCTGAAGGATGCCTTGCTGCAACCGGAAAGCCGCGCGTGCTTTGAGCGGTTGCTGGACCAGGGCTGGACCGACGCCCTGCGCGCTAAATTCCCGGACGAGCGGATTTACACGTTCTGGGATTATTTCCGCAACCACTGGAAGACCAACTCAGGCCTGCGCATTGACCACCTTCTGTTGAGCAAGGACCTGAAGCCCAAGCTGAAAAACGCGGGAGTGGATCGCTGGGTCAGGGACCTGCCCCACGCCAGTGACCATGCACCGACTTGGATTGAGTTGAAGGTTTGACCGAGATGCGCAGATCCTCAAACAACACATAACCTGCAGGAGTGACCGGGGTGGGGCTCCACCTTGCTCGCGAAGAGGCCGGGACATGCGCTACATCTTCAGCGGCTGAGACACCGCCTTCGCGAGCAAGCTCGGCTCCCACATGGAACTGCGCCTGATCCAGTAGCGGCGGTGGTGCGCACCACCGGTTTTGTGGCGGACGCACAACAGAAAGCACACGCACAAACCTGTGGGAGTGAGCTTGCTCACGAAGGCGGCAGTTCAGGCGCTAAAGATATAGCGGATGTACTGGCCTCTTCGCGAGCAAGGTGGAGCGCCACCCCGGTCGCTCCTACACAGATCGCGTTGACCTCGAGACAGCACAGGATCCCGCGGACTAGGCCCTGTGCGCCAACGCCGTCGCCAGGCTTTGTTCCAGCGGCAACACCGGCAGCAGCGTCGCCTGATAGGCGTGATACAAATCCGGCTTGCCGGCCCAGATGTCGGCGCTGGGCTGGTTTTGCGGGTTGAGCTCGTGGCGCCAGCTGCCGTTTTCGTAGTCGATGAACAGCGTCTCGCTGAATTCCCAGAACGTCCGGTACCAGTCTTCGTATTGCTGCTCGTGGGTGCGTTGCAACAACGCCGCAGAGGCGGCAGCCGCTTCGGCGTGGGTCCAGTGGAGGCGATGGCGGACCACCGGGCGGTTTTCCCAGTCGAGGGTGTAGACGATCCCCGGCGCGCCATCGACGTCCCAGCCATAGCGGCAGGCGTTTTCGAATAAACCGCGAGCGTCTTCCAGCAGCCAGGCCGGCGTTTCCAGCCCGGCCTTGCGCCGCGCGGCTTCCAGGTGCAGCACCAGCCGCGCCCACTCGAAGGCATGGCCGGGCGTGGTGCCGTAAGGGCGGAAACCGTCGTCGGGCTTGTCGACGTTGTAGTCGAGCATCGGCTGCCACTGCAGGGTGAAATGTTCGATCACTTGATGATTGTTGCCGGCGGCGTGCTGATGAATGACCCGCTCGACGATGCTTAACGCCCGATCCAGCCAGCGCGCATCGCCGGTGACGTCGGCCAGGGCAAGGAACGCCTCGGTGCTGTGCATGTTGCTGTTGGCGCCGCGATAGCTTTCCTCGTTGCTCCAGTCGCGGTCGAAGGATTCGCGCATGGCGCCTTCTTCCTCGCTCCAGAAATGCCCGGTGATCACCTGAATCGCCTGTTCCAGCAACGCCTGGGCGCCGGGGCGACGGGCGACGACTGCCGAACTGGCGGCCAGGGCGACGAACGCGTGCAGGTAAGCGTTCTTGCCGGTGTCGGCGCTGTGCTCCAGGGGTTTGGCGAACCAGCCGCCGTGTTCGGCGTCACGCAACGGCCCGGCCAGCGCCGCAATGCCGTGATCGACCAGCGCGGCGCAACCGGGAATGCCGTTGATGTGGGCCATGGCGAAACTGTGGGTCATGCGTGCGGTGTTCATGGTTTCGGCCACGGCATCGGCGGGGAGCCGGCCGAGGTCATCCAGATTGCCGAAGCCCTGGGGCAGCTTCGAGGCCTTGGCAAACGCCAGCAGCCGATTGCCCTCCTGAATCAGCCAGGCCTTGTGACCCGGGGAGCGCAGCCAACTGCTGAAATCGCGATTCACGTCATCCATTGCCCTTCACCTATCTCGTCGGCAGGTTCGGCCCGCCAGGAATTATTAGTCGGGGCGAATCATGCAAGCCGAGGGCAGCGACAGGCAAGTGAATGAGGTGAAACGTTTACGCCGCGAGGTAGGCTGCGTCATCCATTTGTGGGAGTGAGCTTGCTCACGAAGAGGCCGGTAAATCCGCTGAGTAATGCAGCGCTTGGACTTAAGCCTTCGCGAGCAAGGTGGAGCGCCACCCCGGTCGCTCCCACAAAAGCGGTGTTGCAACCCCTAGACCCGAAAGCGCGTCACCACCTGGTTCAACTCCGCCGCCAGCCGGGACAGTTCGTTGCTCGACGCGCTGATCTGGTTGGCGCCGGACGACGACTGCATCGACAGGTCGCGGATGTTGACGATGTTGCGGTCCACTTCCCGGGCGACTTGCGCCTGCTCTTCGGCGGCGCTGGCGATGACCAGATTGCGTTCGGAAATCTCGTTAATCGACGTAGTGATCCGGCTCAGCGACTCGCCGGCACCTTGGGCCAGCCCCAGTGTTTCGGTCGCCCGTGAGCGGCTGATCGACATCGACTCCACTGCTTCGGTGGAACCGCTGCGCATGGTCGTGACCATCTTGTCGATTTCCAGGGTCGACTGCTGGGTGCGGTGGGCCAGTGCGCGCACTTCATCGGCGACCACGGCGAATCCGCGTCCGGACTCACCGGCCCGTGCGGCTTCGATGGCAGCGTTCAATGCCAGCAGGTTGGTCTGCTCGGCGATAGAACGAATCACGTCCAGCACCTTGCCAATGTCCTTGGACTGATCGGCCAGGTTCTGCACCAGGTCCGAGGTGTGCTGCACGTTGCCGGACAGGGTCTGGATCGAATTGACCGTGTCGATGACCCGGCTCTGGCCGTCGCGGGCCGCCGCGTTCGATTCGCTCGACGCCTGGGACGTCGACACCGCGTTGCGCGCGACTTCCTCGACCGCCGAGGTCATCTCGTTCACCGCCGTGGCGGCCTGTTCGATTTCGGCGTTCTGCTGGTGCAGGCCGCGGTGGCTATCCTCGGTCACGGAGTTCAGCTCGGTGGCAGCCGACGCCAGCTGGCTCGCCGAATTGCCGATCAGGCTCAGGGTCGAGCGCAGGTTGGTTTGCATCTGCTGCAACGCGCTCTGCAAGCGGGTGACTTCGTCATTGCCCTCGACGCGAATGTCATGGGTCAAATCGCCCTTGGCCACGTATTCGGCGGCATCAACCGCCTCCTGCAGCGGGCGAACGATGCTGCGAGTCAGCCACACCGCGAGCACCACGGTGGCCAGTGCCGCGATCAGCACGAACACCAGCACCACGTTTCGGGAGTTACCGTATTGCGCTTCGGCGGCAGCGCCTTCGAGCTCGACCTGATGGGAGTAGAAATCGCTTAGATCGCCCAATTGCGCGCCGGAGTTGTCAACGGCGGTTTTCATGTCCACCAGCAGCAGTTTGTTCAGCCCTTTGAGGTCACCGCTCTCGGCGAGCACGAATGACTGGGTCAAACCGCGCTGATAATCGGCCAGGGTCGCGCGGAATTTGTCGTACAACGCCTTCTCTTCCGGGGTGTCGACGAAGGTGTCGAGGCTCGTGAGTTTCTCGTCGAGGATCTTCGCCCGCGCGTCCATCTGTCCTTTGTAGACGCTGACGTTTTTCGGATCGGTGTCGAGGGCCATGCGCAGGGAAATCGTACGGATGCGCAGCATGGCTTCGCGGATGTCGTTGACCAGACGCATGCTCGGCATCCAGTTGCTTTCGACGGCCACTTCGCTCTGGCGGATCGTCGACATCTGGCTGAGGGCGAACCAGCCGAGCAACGCGACCAACAGGGAAATCAGGGTAAACCCAAGGCCGGCGCGGCGGGCGATGGTGAGGTTGCGTAGGCTCATAACGGTCGGCTCATTCTTGTAGGGGCGGGACGCTAAGTCGTCATATGACTACCGCTTATCGACGCTGCCGCAGGCTTCTTGAGCCGCCGGCCCATGAAGAATCCGAACGCCCGTTCGAGAAAACATCGAACCCCGCCCGCTTGAGCGGTCTAGACCCTTAGACCCGACATCAAATTGAAGCGGAGGTGAATCATGCATCTGGAAGGTTCCTGCCATTGCGGCGCCGTCGAATTCAGCCTGACAAGCGCCCATCCCTACCCTTATCAACGCTGCTATTGCTCGATCTGCCGCAAGACTCAGGGCGGCGGCGGTTACGCCATCAACCTGGGCGGCGATGCGAAAAGCCTCGACGTCAAAGGCAAGGACAGCATCGCCATCTACCACGCCAAGATGCGCGATGACGACCATCACGAGACCCACATCAGCAGCGCAGAACGGCATTTCTGCAAACGGTGCGGCAGCGGGTTGTGGTTGTTCAGCCCCGAGTGGCCGGAGCTGATCCATCCCTTCGCATCGGCCATCGACACGCCGTTGCCGACCCCGCCGGAGCACACGCACTTGCTGCTGAATTCCAAGGCATCGTGGGTGGAAGTCTCTGCAGGGCCGAATGACCAGCAGTTCGAGGCATTTCCTGAAGAGTCGATTGCCGACTGGCATGAGCGGCTGAAGTTGACCCAATAGCCTGGCGCAGTGAAATGACCTCGGATTTTAGGCGCTCCTCCGGCAGTTGAAGCGAACGGAGCGCCCGCCCAACCGACTACCCGATAATTCCCTGAACCTCTCCCCCGACGGCCGACTCCCAACTAAAAGCCCCTAAGCCCAATAAAAGCCCACAAGGAAGCGCACATGCCTCTGCATCGAGTCGCCACCCTGACTGATATTCAGCAAGACCGCGGTCTCCAGGTCGAGTTTGGCGAAACCAAGGCGCTGCTGGTTCTGCACGGCGACGAAGTCCGCGCGTTTCAAGCCTTCTGCCCCCATGCCGGCGCGCCACTGGCCGACGGCGCCATCTGCAACGGCCACCTGATATGCCCCTGGCACAAGGCCGAATTTTCCATCGACGACGGCCATCTCTGCGAACCGCCTGCGCTGGATGCCCTTACTCAATACCCCGTCCACGTCATCGATGGCCATGTGCACGTCGATGACCAGACCATCACCGCCGGCACGCCGACGCTGGCCGAGGACAGCCGCTGCTTCGTCATCATTGGCGCTGGCGCGGCGGGTACAGCCGCTGCCTGCGCGCTGAGGGAAAAAGGCTTCAACGGTCAATTACGGCTCATCGACCGAGAAGCCGCGCCCGGGTACGACCGCACGGCGCTGAGCAAATTTGTCTTGTCCGCCGAAATGGATACCGATGAGATCCCTGCCCTGCGCGACGACGGGTTCTACCTGAGCAACCGCATCGAGCGGGTGCACGGCGAAGTGATGAAGCTGGACGTCGTCAACAAGCGCGTCACCCTGGCGGACGGGCGCCGCTTTGACTACGACGCGGCGCTCGTCACCACCGGTGGCGAGCCGCGCGCGCTGTCTCTGGAGGGCGCGGATCTGCCGCAAGTGCTGACGCTGCGCAGCCGCGATGACGCCAGCCGAATTCTTGCGTCGGTCCACCCCGGCAGCCACGCACTGCTCGTTGGCGACAGTTTTATCGGGCTGGAAGCGGCGTCGGCGTTGCGCACACAGGGTGTGAACGTGACGATTCTGGCCCGTCATGAAGTGCCGTTTGCCGGTCAGCTGGGTGAGCGCATCGGCAAAGCCCTGCGGGCGCTGCATGAGCAGAACGGCGTGCTGTTCCGCACCCACGTGGACGTCAGCCGTTTCGAGGGTGTTGAACGGGATGGGCAGCAGGTTCTGAAGATGGCGGTGCTCAGCAACGGTGAACGACTGCAGGTGGATCTTGCCTTGGTCGGCGTCGGCGTGAGCCCGGTGACGAGTTTCATCGACGGGCTTCAGCTGGAAGTCGATGGCTCACTGTCGGTCGACGACGGCATGCGCGCGGGCAAGGATCTGTGGGCGGCCGGCGATATCGCCACCTTTCCGCTTAACCATCAGCCCCGGCGCATCGAGCACTGGCGCCTGGCCCAACAGCAGGCCCGAATTGCGGCGGGCAACATGCTCGGCGAAGACCTGCGTTACACCGACGTGCCGTATTTCTGGACCTACCATTTTGAGAAGCGTCTGGATTATCTCGGCCACGCCGAAGACTGGGACGACATCGTCTACTTGGGCGAGCCGGAGCGCTTCGATTTCCTGGCGCTTATCTGCAAGCAGGGCGTTGTCGCGGCCGTGGTCGGCTGTGATCGGGAACGGCCCATGGCGATGCTCGCCGAACGCATGAAACGACCGCTGTTCAAAGATGAAGCGCTGATGCTGATCAACCAGATCGACGATTAAGCACGTGCTTCAAATCAACCATTCACCCTGCACACCGGAGGGCACCATGCCTGATAAAGAGTCCAATCGCGAAGACCTCGACCACAAGCCTGAGAATGCAGGCAAGGTCGGCGAGGAACACAAACAAGCCAATCAGAGCGGTGAACAGCAGCGACCACCGGAAACGGAGCATCCGGCAGATTCCACTGACGCCAAACCCTGAAACAGCCGGCTTAGCCGCGACTGGTGGCCTGCTGGCGATCGTCCCGCCGTTTCGAGCAGCGGTCGGTCGCAGGCTCGGCAGCCTTGTCCACTTTCAGCCACCACGCCTCGCCTCGGCTGGGGTACTGAACGTAAAACGGCTGGCCCATTTCCGGCGTGGTGATGGAGATGCTGCGGTCCCACGCCAGCGCGAGAATACGGTCGAATGGCTCGTGCCATGCGTGCATCGCCAGGTCAAAGGTGCCGTTGTGGATCGGCAGCAGCCACTTGCCGCGCAGGTCGATGTGCGCCTGCAGCGTCTCTTCGGGCTGCATGTGCACGTCCGGCCAGTCTTCGTTGTACGCGCCGGTCTCCATCAGGGTCAGGTCGAACGGGCCGTACTGCTCGCCGATTAGCTTGAAACCGGCGTGATAGCCGGTGTCACCGCTGAAGAAGATGCGCTGCTCGCCATCAAGCATCACCCACGATGCCCACAGGGTCTGGTTGCCGTCGCGCAACGTCCGGCCTGAAAAGTGCTGCGCCGGGGTGGCCACAAAGCGAACGCCATGAATCTCCGTCGACTGCCACCAGTTCAACTGCTGAACCTTGGCGGCCGGCACGCCCCACTCGATCAGCGTGTCCCCGACCCCCAGCGGCGTAATGAAATGCTCGGCCTTGTCCTTGAGCACTTGAATGGTCATGTGATCGAGGTGGTCGTAGTGGTTGTGGGAGAGGATCACGGCCTTGAGCGGCGGCAGGTCTTCCAGGCGGATCGGCGGCTGATGGAAGCGCTGCGGACCGGCCCATTGCACCGGCGAGGCACGCTCGGCAAATACAGGGTCGGTCAGGAAGTATTCACCGCGCAGTTTCAGCAGCACCGTGGAGTGGCCGAGCCGGTAGACCGTGTTGTCGGGCGCCGCGAACAGTTGCTGGCGCGACAGCGGCTGAACCGGGATCTCCCCGGCCGGGCGGGTGTGGTGGGGTTTGTTGAACAGGGCGTTCCAGAAGATGCGCAGGGTTTTGCCCACGCTAGCGCGCGCCATCGGCTTGTGATTGAAATAGCGACCTTCACGCCGAGTCAGGACGGGCAGCGCAGGATTTGAATCAAGGTTTTTTTCGATCGAGGCCATGAGGGTGCTGACTCCATGAAACGGGTGAAGGTGAGCGCTGCGCGAGCGGCAAGCGGCAAAAGCATGGCGTACGCCTGGAGCTTTAGCTTGAAGCTTAAAACTTGAAGCTCGGGGCTGCCCTTACACTACACAGTGTAGTTTCAAGCTTGCACGATGGGCAAAGAGAAGTAAACTGCCCGGTGTAATTTTCTTGTCGGGCGGTTAGGTCGTCCGCGTCACCTCACAGAAGCGAATCCATGACTGCCCCACTGCGACTGACCGACCGTAAACGCGAAGCCATTGTTCAGGCGGCGATAGCCGAATTCCGCGATAACGGTTTCGAGGTCACGAGCATGGACCGGATTGCCGCCCGGGCAGAGGTATCGAAGCGCACGGTCTACAACCACTTCCCCAGCAAGGAGGAATTGTTTTCCGAAATGCTCCATCGCCTGTGGTCCTCCGCCGCGACGCAGACCGATGCAGTGTACAAACCCGGTGTGCCCCTGCGCGATCAATTGCGCGAATTGCTCGACGCGAAGATGAAAACCCTCGGCGACAGCAATTTCATCGACTTGGCCCGTGTGGCCATCGGCGCGACCATCCACTCTCCCGACCGTGCGCAGATCTGGGTCAGCCGACTCAATCAGCGGGAAGAAACCTTCACCGTCTGGGTGCGCGGCGCCCAGCATGATGGCCGCCTCAAGGCCGTCGAGCCGGTGTTCGCCGCGTCGCAGATCCATGCGTTGCTCAAGGCCTTCGCCTTCTGGCCGCAAGTCACCCTCAACGAGCCCCTGCTTGCGCCGGACAAGCAGCGCGAAGTGGTGGAGTCTGCGCTGGACCTGTTCCTGTGCTGGTATGAAATCCCGCTCACTGCATCTCCGATCTAATCCCGCCGGTTAATCCATCGCCGCCGTCACGCGCTCGACGATCTGCCGACGCGCCAGCAAACCCTGCATGGCGCGATCGGTAGCGACGGCGAGGATGTTCGCCGGTGCGGTATCCGGTCGGCCGGAATCGTAGGGCGGTGCCGGCGCGTACTCCAATTGCAGCTGAAGGGTGCGGGCGGTATCGGCGTCGAACACTTCACTGATCAGCGTCAGCGCAAAATCGATCCCCGCCGTCACGCCGCCGCCGGTCATCAGGTTGCCGTCGCGCACCACACGTTCGTGCACCGGAATCGCACCGAACTGCTCCAGCAGCGAATGAGATGCCCAATGGGTGGTCGCGCGGCGGCCTTTCAACAGCCCTGCCGCGCCGAGCACCAGCGCGCCGGTGCAGACGGAAGTCACATACTGCGCCGTGGCCGCCTGATGCTGAATGAAGGCCAGGGTTTCCGCGTCTTCCATCAGTGCATCGATCCCTACCCCACCCGGCACGCAGATCACGTCCAGGTCCATGCAATCGGCGAAGGTCGCGGTCGGGACCAGGGTCAGGCCGGTGCTGGACTGCAGCGGCTCAAGGTTTTTCCAGACCAGGTGCACGACCACGCCAGGCATGGTGGCGAAAACATCGTAGGGACCGGTGAGGTCCAGTTGCTGGACTTTGGGGAATACCAGAAGGCCGATATGCAGGGTCATGGCGCGTTTCCTTGTACTGGAAGTGATTCACACTGACGGTATGAAGTGACGCTGCCGATGGGGCTCGGCCAGCGACTGGACGAAACCACTGTAGCGAGCTAGCCTCTGGCGGATACGCCATAAAGCCGACAATTCACGCCAATCTTCACAGCGAGAGCGCCATGCCCCATCAGCCCAGGCCGGTTCATGTTCTGGCCTTTGCCAACGTTCAGTTACTCGACGTCACCGGACCGCTGCAGGTGTTTGCCTCGGCGAACGTCATGGCGCACGAAGCCGGCGTGAAAAAAATCCCCTACCGGCCCGAGGTCATCGCCCGGGAAGCCGGCAGCGTGGTCTCCTCCGCCGGGCTCGGGCTGCTTACCCACCCGCTGCCGTCCACGCCTTCGGACACCCTGATCATCGCCGGGGGCGGCGGTGTGCATACGGCGCTGCTGGATCCGGTTCTGGTGGACTGGGTGCGAACGCAATCGGCCAGCGCCCGTCGGGTGGCGTCGGTGTGTACCGGCGCATTTTTACTGGCGGCAGCGGGCGTGCTGGACGGCCATCGGGTGGTCACTCATTGGGACAGTTGCGACGAACTGGCGCGGCGTTTTCCGCAACTGCGCATCGACCCGGACCCGATCTTCATCAACGAGAACACACTGTGGACGTCCGCCGGGGTGACGGCAGGAATCGATCTGGCCCTGGCGATGGTCGAGGCGGACCTGGGCCGCGACATCGCGCTGGCCGTCGCGCGGGATCTGGTGGTGTTTCTCAAGCGCCCGGGCGGGCAATCGCAGTTCAGCACAGCGCTGTCGATGCAGCACCAGACTCGTGATCAAGGCAGCCGGTTTGGCGACCTGCACGCCTGGATTCTCGACAATCTCGCCAGTGACCTGTCCGTCGGCACGCTGGCGGCGCAGGTCGGCATGAGCGAGCGCAGTTTCGTCCGCCACTACCGCGCCCACACCGGGAACACGCCAGCGCGGGCCATCGAGCAATTGCGCGTCGAAGCGGCGCGACGACTGTTGGGAGACAGCGCGCTGCCGATCAAGCGCATCGCCGACCACTGCGGGTTTGGTACGGAAGAAACGTTGCGGCGCAGCTTCATGCGCGCGGTATCAGTAACGCCCCAGGCGTATCGGGAGCGGTTCACTGCGGCATGAAGCGGTCGCGAATGCTGACTGTCCTCCGCAGAGAAAGTGGCTGGCTGTTATCTGGCCCCTTCGCGAGCAAGCTCACTCCCACAAGTCCAGCGAAACTGGCCGAAATCCTGAGGCGACCCTCGATCCTATGGGCGAGCTTGCTCGCGAATGCTGACTGTCCTTCCCCACAGAAAGTGGCTGGCTGTTATCTGGCCCCTTCGCGAGCCAGCTCGCTCCCACAAGTCCAGCGAAACTGGCCGAAATCCTGAGGTGACCCACGATCCTGTGGGAGCGAGCTTGCTCGCGAATGCTGACTGTCGTTCCCCACAGAAAGTGGTTGGCTGTTATCTGACCCCTTTCGCGAGCAAGCTCGCTGCCACAAATTGATGGGTCGCAAAGCACATCATCGAAGCGAAATTAATTTTCATTATTTGATCTTTTTATCCTGCTTCGTGTAATTTAATTTCCATCACGAAATCAGAGATAACAATAATGACTGCCTGTGATCGTCCCGCTCCTGCTCTTCTTTCGCCGTTCATGGCGCTTGCAACACCTACTGCCGAGATCGCTTTCACCGCCTGGCTGCGCACCGGTTAACGCCACTGCGCGGGTGAGTCCTGCTCAGTTTTAGCTCGACAGGCTCAGCCCCCGCCGCCGCCCAAGCCCTGACCTCCTCATTCTCAGCAAGGAATCCGTTGCATGCCTCCGTCAACCGGCCTGTCTCTGTTGGTCTATGCCGCCGTCGCGATCATCGCCCTGATCGTGCTCATCGCGCGCTTTCGTCTCAACCCGTTCATCGTCATCACCCTGGTGTCCGTCGGCCTTGCGCTGGTCGCGGGCATGCCGGCCAATGCCGTCGTCGCGTCCTATGAGGGCGGCGTCGGCAAGACGCTGGGGCATATCGCGCTGGTCGTGGCGCTGGGCACCATGCTCGGCAAAATGATGGCCGAGTCCGGCGGCGCCGAGCAGGTGGCACGCACCTTGATCGACCGCTTCGGCGAGCGCCACGCGCACTGGGCGATGGTCTGCATCGCGTTTCTGGTGGGGCTGCCGCTGTTCTTCGAAGTGGGTTTCGTGCTGCTGGTGCCGATCGCGTTCACTGTCGCGCGTCGGGTCGGCGTGTCGATTCTGATGGTCGGCCTACCGATGGTCGCCGGCCTGTCGGTGGTCCACGCCCTGGTGCCGCCGCACCCTGCCGCGATGCTGGCGGTGCAGGCCTATCAGGCGTCGGTGGGCCAGACCCTGTTTTACGCCATCCTCATCGGCATCCCTACCGCGATCATTGCCGGCCCGATCTACGCGCGCTTCATCGTGCCGCACATTCATTTGCCCGATGAAAACCCGCTCGCCAAACAATTTCTCGACCGTGAACCCCGCGCCCAACTGCCGAGCTTCGGCATCACCATGGCGACCATTCTGTTGCCGGTGGTGCTCATGTTGCTGGGTGGCTGGGCCAACCTGATTTCCACGCCGGGCAGCGGCTTCAACAGCTTCCTGCTGTTCATCGGCAACTCGGTGATCGCGCTGCTGCTGGCCACGTTGCTAAGCTTCTGGACGTTGGGCATTGCCCAAGGGTTCTCCCGCGATTCGATCCTGAAATTCACCCAGGAATGCCTGGCGCCCACGGCCAGCATCACGTTGCTGGTGGGCGCCGGCGGCGGTCTGAACAAAATTCTCGTCGACAGCGGCGTAACCAACGAGATCGTCGGCCTGGCGCAGGACTGGCATCTGTCGCCGCTGTTGATGGGCTGGCTATTCGCCGCATTGATGCGCGTCGCCACCGGGTCGGCCACCGTGGCAATGACCACGGCGTCCGGCATCGTGGCCCCTGTGGCGCTGGGCCTGGGCTATCCCCATCCAGAGCTGCTGGTCTTGGCGACTGGCGCCGGCTCAGTAATTTTTTCCCACGTCAACGACGGCGGGTTCTGGCTGATCAAGGAGTATTTCAACATGACCGTGGCACAGACCTTCAAAACCTGGACGGTGCTGGAGACGCTGATTTCGGTGATCGCTTTCGTGCTGACCCTCGGGCTGGCGCAGGTGATCTGAGTGGACATTCTTTACCAGATCCGCGCCCGTCAGGACTCCTTCAGCGCCGGCGAAGGCCGTATCGCCAGACTGGTGCTCAGCGACGTGGCGTTTGCCGCCAGCGCCAGCCTTGACGACCTCGCCGCCCGCGCCGAGGTCAGCAGCGCCACGCTGTCGCGTTTCGCCCGCACGGTGGGCTGCAAGGACCTGCGCGACCTGCGTCTGCAACTGGCCCAGGCCAGCGCCGTGGGCAACCGCTTCCTCACCCCGGAGCAGGCACCGGAACAGTCGGCGTTTTTCACCCAGATCGTCGGCGACATTGAATCCACCCTGCGTCAGCACCTGGCCGGTTTCGATGAATCGCGCTTCCAGGCAGCGCTGGCCCTGCTGACGCCAGCGCGGATGATTCACAGCTTTGGCATGGGCGGCGCGTCGAGCCTGTGCAGTGAAGAACTGCAGACCCGGCTGGTGCGCCTCGGTTACCCGATTGCTGCCAGCCGCGACCCGGTGATGATGCGCCTGATCGCCGCGACCCTCGGTCCCGAGCACAGCGTCATTGTCTGCTCGCTGAGCGGGCGCACCCCTGAACTGCTCGACGTGGTGGATCTGGCCCGCAGTTATGGCGCGAAGATTCTCGCCATCACCCTGCCCGGCTCCCCGCTGGCGGAACGGGCGGATGTCCTGCTGCCGCTGCAGATCGCCGAAACCAATTTCATCTACAAACCCACAGCCGCGCGCTACGGCATGCTGCTGACCATCGACGTGCTGGCCACCGAGCTGGCACTGACTGCGCCCGACGCCAACCGCGAACGGCTGCGGCGGATCAAGCTCGCGCTGGATGACTACCGCGGCGGCGACGACGGCCTGCCCCTTGGAGACTGACCCCATGCTTTATGACCTGATCATTCGCGACGCGCTGGTGATCGACGGCAGCGATACCCCCGGTTACCGCGCCGATGTGGCCCTCCGCGACGGCCGCATCCAGCGCATCGGTGACCTGCACGACGTCTCCGGCAGCGAGGAGATCAACGCCGCCGGCCGCGTATTGGCGCCGGGTTTCATCGACGTCCACACCCACGACGACACCGTGGTGATTCGTCAGCCGGCGATGCTGCCGAAGATTACCCAGGGCGTGACCACGGTGATCGTCGGCAACTGCGGCATCAGCGCCTCACCGGTTTCCCTGGCGGGGGATCCGCCGGATCCGATGAACCTGCTGGGCCCCGCCACTGCATTCGTTTATCCGCGCTTTATCGATTACCGCAACGCGGTGGACGCGGCGCGTCCGGCGGTCAATGTGGCGGCGCTGATCGGCCACACCGCGCTGCGCAGCAATCACATGGACGATCTTTTTCGAACGGCGCGCGCTGATGAAATCAGCGCCATGCGCGGGCAATTGCGCGACAGCCTGGCGGACGGCGCGCTGGGCCTGTCCACCGGTCTGGCCTATGCCTCGGCTTTTTCGGCCGAAACCGACGAAGTGAAACAGCTGGCCGAGGAGCTGACGGCGTTCGGCGCGGTGTACACGACGCACCTGCGCAGTGAGTTCGAACCGGTGCTGGAGGCCATGGACGAAGCGTTCGAGATCGGCCGCCACGCGAAATCGCCGGTGGTGATTTCCCATATGAAATGCGCAGGCGCAGGCAACTGGGGCCGCAGCCCGCAACTGCTGGCGTCCCTGGAGAACGCCGCGCTGAACCACCCGGTGGGCTGCGATTGCTACCCCTATGCGGCCAGTTCTTCGACGCTGGATCTGAAACAGGTGACCGATGCGTTTCCGATCACCATCACCTGGTCGACGCCGCACCCGGAACAGGGTGGGCGCGAGTTGAAAGACATTGCCGCCGACTGGGGACTGTCGCTGGTGGACGCCGCGCGAAAACTGCAGCCGGCCGGCGCCGTGTATTACGGCATGGATGAGAACGACGTGCAGCGGATCATGAAGCACCCGCTGTCGATGATCGGTTCGGACGGTCTGCCGGAAGACCCGTTTCCGCACCCGCGCCTGTGGGGTGCGTTCCCCCGGGTGCTCGGACATTTCAGTCGGGATGTGGGGCTGTTTCCGCTGCACACCGCCGTGCACAAGATGACCGGCCTGACCGCCACGCGCTTCGGGCTGCATGAGCGTGGCTTCGTGCGCGAAGGGTATTGCGCGGACCTGGTGCTGTTCAACGCCGACACCGTGCGCGATGTGGCGGATTTCAAAGAGCCAAAGCGCGCGGCCGAGGGGATCGATGCGGTCTGGGTGAACGGGCATTTGAGTTACGCCGAAGGCAAACCGCAGGGGGAGCGGCAAGGGAGGTTCCTGCCGCGAAGTGGGTCGTTGGTGGGTGGGTTTCGTTAATTTCTGTAGGACTGGCTTTAGCCGGGAAGACGTCAGCGGCACACCGCAAATCTGAGCTGCACGCGCTGGCCTCTTCCCGGCTGAAGCCGGTCCTACTAAAACATCGCATGCGGCTTTAGCCAATCACCACCCCACGGCATTCGCCAAACCCGATGCTCACTTCGCCCTCCTTGCGGCAGCGCGCTTTGAGGATGACCTCATCGCCCGCCTCCAGAAAGGTCCGCGTCTCCCCGTTGGGCAATTCGACAGCGCGCTTACCGCCTTCGGTCATTTCCAGCAGGCTGCCGTGTTGGCCGGGTTGCGGGCCTGACAAGGTGCCGGTGCCGAACAGATCGCCCGCTTGCAGCTTGCAGCCGTTGACGCTGTGGTGGGCCACCATTTGCGCGACGGTCCAGTACATGTTCAGCGTGTTGCTGAGGGACAGACGCTGGGGCGCGACGCCCTGCTCTCTCATCTGCGCGGTGAGCAGCAGCACTTCCAGCTCGATGTCCAGCGCGCCGCCGGCCTGATCCTGCTCGTCGAACAGATAAGGCATCGGCTGCGGGTCACCCTCGGGGCGCGCCGGTTGGGCCGCGCGAAACGGCGCAAGGGCTTCGGCCGTGACCACCCACGGCGAAATGCTTGTGGCAAAACTCTTCGACAGAAACGGCCCCAGCGGCTGGTATTCCCAGGCCTGCAGGTCGCGAGCCGACCAATCGTTGAGCAGACAGAAACCGGCGATGTGCTCGCCCGCCTTGCCGATGGCGACAGGCTGGCCCGCCTCGTTGCCCTGCCCGATCCACACGCCCATTTCCAGTTCGTAATCCAGGCGCTTGCTCGGCCCGAAATCCGGCGTCTCGGCACCCGGTTTCAAGGTCTGCCCGCTGGGGCGCTTGACCGGCATGCCGGACACACCCAGCGTCGACGCCCGCCCGTGGTAGGCAATCGGCACGTATTTGTAGTTCGGCAACAGCGGGTTGTCCGGGCGGAACAGCTTGCCGACGTTCATCGCGTGATGAATGCCGACGTAGAAATCGGTGTAGTCGCCGACCTGTGCCGGCATGTGCATCCGGCAGTCAGCCATTGGCACCAGCAGACGGTCGCCCATGGCCTGCAAGCGTTCACGCTGCAGGGTTCTTTCGTCGAGCAGGTGCAGCAATTCATGGCGCAGCGCCTGCCGCGACGAACCGCCCAAGGCGAAAAAGTCGTTCAGTTGCCCTCGGCTGGCGGCCTCCACGGCCACGCGCGCGGCGCCGTTGAACAGGCTGGCCTCAAGCGCCGTTTGCAGATCCAGAATGAAATCGCCGATGGCAACGCCGCCGCGCTTGCCGAAACCGGGGCGGCTGAACACGCCCAGGGGCAGGTTTTGCAGGGGGAAATCGGGATGGTCGTTGGCGCTGGCAACCCAACTGCGCGGGTGGTGTGAAATGCTCATCGTTGGCTGTCCGTGTCGAAAGGCGTGAACGTTCTGGCGATGCCATCCCAGCAGGCATCGTAGTCGCTTTGCAGCTGTGGGCATTCCAGCGCGTGGTAGCTGGGGCGCAGGACTTTGCCGGTCTCGAACATGAAGGCCATGGTCTGCTCAATCTTGTGCGGCGTGAGTTCGGCGGCGATGGCCTTTTCGGCGCTGGCGTTGTCCGGGCCGTGGGCGCTCATGCAGTTGTGCAGCGACGCCCCGCCGGGCATGAACCCTGCGGCCTTGGCGTCGTAGGCGCCATCGATAAGGCCCATGAATTCGTTCATCAGGTTGCGGTGAAACCACGGTGGCCGGAAGGTGTTTTCCGCCACCATCCAGCGCGGCGGGAAGATCACGAAATCGACGTTCGCCTGACCGTCGACAGCGCCCGGCGAGGTCAGCACCGTGAAGATCGACGGATCGGGGTGGTCGTAACTCACCGTGCCCATGGTGTTGAACAGGCGCAGGTCGTATTTGAAAGGGACGTTGTTGCCGTGCCACGCGACGACATCGAAGGGGGAATGACCGAGCAGGGTCGCCCACAGTTCGCCGAGGAATTTCTGCACCAGCACAGTGGGTTGCACGCTGTCTTCAAAATGCGCGTGGGGCACCTGGAAATCCCGCGGATTGGCCAGGCCGTTACTGCCAATGGGCCCGAGGTCAGGCAGGCGCAGGGCGCAGCCGTGGTTCTCGCAGATGTAGCCCCGCGCTGTGCCGTCGAGCAGCTCGACGCTGAATTTCAAACCCCGAGGGAGCACGGCGATTTCCTGCGGCTCGAGGTCGAGCAGGCCCAGTTCGGTGGTGATGCGCAGTCGGCCCTGCTGGGGGACGATCAGCCACTCGCCGTCGGCGTTGAAGAACGCCCGCTGCATGGAACGGTTGGCGGTGTAGACGTAGACGCTCACGCCCTCGGCCTGCTCGGCAGACGAGGTGCTGGCCAGCGCGTGCAGGCCGTCGATGAAGTCGGCCGGTTCGGCGGGGATGTCGAACGCATTCCAGCGCAGGCGATTGGGTGTCACGGGGCCTTGCTGTTGACCCGTAATCTGGCGCTCAAGGCGCTGAAAACGGGGGTGCGCGGCGGACGGTTGAATGCGGTAGAGCCAGGTGCGCCGGGCTTCGGCGCGGGGGACGGTGAACGCGGTCCCGGAGAATTGCTCGGCGTACAGGCCCAGAGGGTGACGTTGCGGCGAGTTCTGCCCGTGGGGCAAACCGCCCGGCATCGCCTCGCTGCTGAATTGATTGCCGAAGCCGCGCTGGTAGCGCAGGGGCTCGGACCGGGGTGCTGTCGACATGACGACCTCTTATTGTTTTTTTCGTAAGCGTGTTACGCATAACGTAATTTGAGTTTGGGGAAGGGTCAAGCTATAAAGCAGCCTTTCCAGACCGGGGGCCTCCCTTCCATGACCGACGATTCCACCCCCGCCACCGCGCCCCGCCAGCAGAAAGTCCAGTCGGCTGAGGTCGGCGTCGGCATCCTCAAGGCGTTGGCCGAACTGGCGCCCGCCACGTCACTGTCGAAACTCGCCGAATACGTCGGCATGCCCGCGAGCAAGGTGCATCGCTACCTGCAGGCGCTGGTGGACAGCGAATTTGCCGAGCAGGACCCGGCCAGCAATCACTACCGTCTGGGGCGCTCGGCGTTGCAGGTCGGGCTAGCGGCGCTGAGTCAGCTGGATGTGCTGAAGACCTCTGCGCCGGCGCTTATCGCACTGCGCGACGAACTCAACGAAACCTGCTTTCTGGCGGTGTGGGGCAACAAAGGTCCCACGGTCGTGTACGTCGAGCAGTCGCTGGGGGCGGTCACGCTGGTCACGCAGATCGGTTCGGTGCTGCCGCTGCTCAGTTCGTCCACCGGGCTGGTGTTCGACACCTTTCTGTCGCCGACCGAAACCGCCGCGTTGAGAGAGGCAGAATCGGCCTCGTTGAACGCCGCGCAGTTGACGGAGATTGACCGGCACCTCCACGAGATCCGCAGCACCGGGGTGCACCAGATTCATGGCTTGTTGATGGCCGGCGTCAATGCGGTGTCGTCGCCGGTGTTTGCCATGGGCAACAAGCTGGTGGGTGTGGTAACGGTGGTGGGTTCGGCGTCGGTGTTCACCGATCAGCGCCAGGCCCTCGCCGCGCAGAAACTGCTGCAGACGGCGCAGGCGATCAGCGCGCGGATGGGTGGGGAAATGCCGCAGCTGGCGTGATTCTTCAGGATCATGGTCATACTGTAGGAGTGAGCTTGCTCGCGAAGACGTTGGTACAGCCGCTAAATCTTCAGTGGCCGGATTGGCGTCTTCGCGAGCAAGCTCACTCCTACAGGTATCGCGTTAACACGTGAATACGAGGCGTTAGCCTCACTCCTACAGGTATCGCGTTAACACGTGACTACGAGGCGTCAGCCTCAATCCACCGCCAACACCCCCCTTCTCACTTGATCGCGCTCGATCGATTCAAACAGCGCCTTGAAGTTGCCCTCACCGAAGCCATCGTCGCCCTTGCGCTGGATGAATTCGAAGAACACTGGCCCCATCAGGGTTTCCGAGAAGATCTGCAGCAGCAGTCGCTTGTTTCCGCCGTCGGAAGTGCCGTCCAGCAGAATCCCCCGCGCCTTCAGCTCGTGCTCCGGTTCGCCGTGATCAGGCAGCCGGCCTTCAAGCATTTCGTAGTAGGTGTCCGGCGGCGGGGTCATGAAGCGCATGCCCAGCGCCTTGAGCCGGTCCCAGGTGTCGATGAGGTCTTCGGTGAAGAACGCAACGTGCTGAATGCCTTCGCCGTTGAACTTCATCAGAAACTCTTCGATCTGCCCGGCGCCCTTGGACGATTCCTCGTTCAGCGGGATGCGGATCATGCCGTCCGGCGCGGTCATCGCTTTAGAGGTCAGGCCGGTGTACTCGCCCTTGATGTCGAAATAGCGCAGCTCGCGGAAGTTGAACAGCTTCTCGTAGAAGTTCGCCCAATAAGCCATCCGCCCGCGATAGACGTTGTGGGTCAGGTGATCGATGAATTGCAGGCCGGCGCCCTTGGGGTGGCGGTCGACGCCTTCGAGGTACACGAAGTCGATGTCGTAGATCGAGGTGCCTTCACCGAAACGGTCGATCAGGTACAACGGCGCGCCGCCAATCCCCTTGATGGCCGGCAAACGCAGTTCCATGGGCCCGGTGCCGATCTCGACAGGCTGGGCGCCCAGTTCCAGGGCGCGCTTGTAGGCCCGTTGCGAATCCTTGACCCGGAATGCCATGCCGCACACCGAAGGACCGTGCTCCGCAGCGAAGTAGGACGCTTCGCTGTTGGGCTCGTTGTTGAGGATGATGTTGATCGCGCCCTGGCGGTACAGCGACACGTTCTTCGAGCGGTGATGGGCGACTTTGGTGAAGCCCATGATCTGGAACACAGGCTCCAGCACGTTCGGGGTGGGCGAGGCGAATTCGATGAATTCAAAGCCCATCAGGCCCATCGGGTTTTCGTAGAGATCAGTCACGGTCTTGCTCCTGCTAAATAGTGAGAGGCACAGCGGCTCGGATCACTATTCAGCGGGTGGCGCGCAGGAAATCCCCCGCACGCTGCGGGCGAGGAAGTCGCCGAAGATCAGTTGCAGACCGAAGCTTTTCATGTGGGAAAGATTACTCCGGCTTGTCCGATTGCGCATCGGGATGGGCGGTCTGAAACGCCGGATGCTGCAAGGCCAGCGCTTCGACCCGGCAAATTCGCGGGAACGGCCTCATGTCCACGTTGAAGCGTCGCGCCGCGTAAACTTGGGGCAGCAGGTACACATCGGCCAGGCCAACCGCGCCGTAACAAAACTCAGTATCGCCAATCAGGGCTTCCACGGCGGCGAAGCCTTGGTTGATCCAGTGGCCGATCCACGCCGTCACATCGCCTTCGTCGTGGCCCATGCCGCGCAAGCGATTGAGCACCGCGACGTTGTGCAGGGGGTGAATGTCGCAGCCGATCAGAGCGGCGACTTGCCGATGGCGCGCACGGTCGAGCAGCGCGTCGGGGAGCAATGCAGGTTCCGGGGAGAATTCTTCCAGGTATTCGATGATCGCCATGGACTGAATGATCACTTCACCGTCGTCCAGCTTCAGGGCGGGAACCCGGCCCTGGGGGTTGATCGCCAGGTAGTTGGACTGGTGATGCTCGCCGCCGTCGCGGATCAGGTTGACCGGAATGGCGTTGAATGCGAGTCCTTTCAACGCCAGGGCAATGCGCACCCGGTAGCTCGAGGTCGATCGGTAGTAGGTGAAAAGATCCACGGGAATGGCCTGTTATTGTTGTTTTGGTTTTTCACTACGGCGTAAGCGGCTTACGCAATGCGTAAACTGCGGCAATGCGGGATGCCTGTCAAGTTCAGCTCCCGCCAGGCAAAGCGCCAGCGTGGTTCAGCTTGGGCCTGGCTTAAGCCCACCCCTCCAGCCGCAGGGTGGCGCGCACCAGCCGCTGCTCTTCGCTTTCGATCTCCCGCAGGTTGTCGCAGATGTTCTGGATGTGCGCCACAGCGGCCTTGCGCGCCTGCTCGGGCAATCGCCCGATGACTGCGTTGTACAGCCGGGCGTGATGGCGGTCGATCTGCCGTTTCTGCGCGTCGCGGTGATAGAGGTTGTTGACCGAGGCGAATACCGTGTTCAGCAGCAGGTCCGTCAATGAGCGCAGGGTCTGCACCAGCACCGGGTTGTGCGACGCTTCGCAGATGGCCAAGTGAAAGGCGTGGTCAAGCCGCGCGTGTTCGGAGGCCGGCAACGGGTGGTCATGGCCGGCAACCAAGGCGTCGTAGGCCCGGGTGATCAGAACAAAATCCGCGTCGGTGCCGCGTAGCGCCGCCAGCCGGGCGGACTCCCCTTCCAGCAGGCTGCGCACTTCAAACAGGTCGTACAGCGTGCGCGGCTGGGAGGCGAACAAATGCATCAGCGGCGAGGCGGCGGTCAGCCCCAGCCCGCCCATCTGCGCGACGAACGAGCCCTTGCCCTGACGGGTTTCGATGATGCCCCTGGCGCGCAGCAACTGCAGGCCTTCGCGCAGGGCGGTGCGCGACACCCCCAGCTTTTCGGTCAGCCGCCGTTCGGAAGGCAACAGCTGACCGACCTTGAGCACCCCGTCGACAATCAGCCGCTCGATGCGCTCGCTGACAACATCGGCAACCTGCTGCGGGCGTTTGGTGTGGGGCTGGGCGTGAGTGACTTCCATGGGTCGGACCTGCTTCGTTGCGTTGGATGAATAGAGGCCTATCGCTTGCCCTCACTGGTATGACCATGGACGGCGATAAAAACCATAAGAATTGGCGTGAGATCTATCTCACTGATAAACAAGTCTTTTAGCCGTTTATTTGATTCAGCCCTATCGCGAAACTGGTTCGACCACTGCTCCACCCGGTAGACACTAAGCCCCGCTGAGCCAATGATGCAAGCCAGCCATTCATGTTCCGTCACGGAACGGGCCTCCAATAAAAACAAGACAGGGTTGCGAGCCCATCATGAATATCCTGTACGACGAACGCGTCGACGGCGTTCTGCCGGTCATCGACAAACAACAGCTGCTGCACGCGCTGCAAGCCCGCCTGCCTGATCTGGACATCCTCCACCGCGAGGAAGAACTGCGCCCCTACGAATGCGACGGACTCTCTGCGTACCGCACGACGCCGATGCTGGTGGTGTTGCCCCAGCGTATCGAGCAAGTGCAGACGCTGCTGAAGGTCTGCCACGAGCGCGGCGTGCCGGTGGTGGCGCGCGGTGCCGGGACCGGACTGTCCGGCGGCGCGCTGCCCCTGGAAAAAGGCGTGCTGCTGGTGATGGCGCGGTTCAACAAAATTCTCCACATCGACCCCGCCGGGCGCTATGCCCGCGTGCAGCCCGGCGTGCGCAACCTGGCCATCTCCCAGGCCGCCGCGCCCTACGACCTTTATTACGCGCCTGACCCCTCCTCGCAAATTGCCTGCTCCATCGGCGGCAACGTCGCGGAAAACGCCGGCGGCGTGCATTGCCTGAAATACGGCCTGACCGTGCACAACCTGCTCAAGGTCGACATCCTCACGGTCGAGGGCGAGCACATGGTGTTGGGCTCCGACGCACTGGACTCGCCAGGCTTTGATCTGCTCGCACTGTTTACCGGCTCCGAAGGCATGCTCGGCGTGATCACTGAAGTCACGGTCAAACTGCTGCCCAAACCGCAAATTGCGCGGGTGCTGCTGGCCGCCTTTGACTCGGTGGAAAAAGCCGGGCGCGCGGTCGGCGACATCATCGCCGAAGGCATCATCCCCGGCGGCCTGGAAATGATGGACAACCTCGCCATTCGCGCCGCCGAGGACTTCATTCACGCCGGCTACCCGGTGGACGCCGAAGCCATCCTGTTGTGCGAACTCGATGGCGTGGAAGCCGACGTTCACGCAGATTGCGACCGGGTTCGCGCGGTGCTGGAGAACGCCGGTGCGACCGAAATTCGTCAGGCGAAGGACGAAGCCGAACGCGTGCGTTTCTGGGCCGGGCGCAAGAACGCCTTCCCGGCAGTCGGTCGGCTGTCGCCAGATTACTACTGCATGGACGGCACCATTCCGCGTCGGGAATTGCCCGGCGTGCTGAAGGGTATTTCCGCGCTGTCGGAAGAGTACGGTCTGCGCGTCGCCAACGTTTTCCACGCCGGCGACGGCAACATGCACCCGCTGATCCTCTTCGATGCCAATCAACCCGGTGAACTGGACCGCGCCGAAGCGCTGGGCGGAAAGATTCTGGAGCTGTGCGTGAAAGTCGGCGGCAGCATCACCGGCGAGCACGGCGTGGGCCGCGAGAAGATCAATCAGATGTGTGCGCAATTCAACAGTGACGAGCTGACGTTGTTTCACGCCGTAAAAGCCGCGTTCGACCCGGCCGGCACCCTCAACCCCGGCAAGAACATCCCGACCCTGCACCGTTGCGCCGAATTCGGCGCGATGCACGTGCACATGGGCAAGCTGCCCTTCCCTGAACTGGAGCGTTTCTGATGGATGCCCAACGTCAGCCCGCCTTCGTGGCCCAGGACCGCGACGCCAGCGACGCACTGCTGGAACAGGTCAATCAGGCGATTCAGTCCGCCCTGCCGCTGCGTATTCAGGGTGCCAACAGCAAGGCATTCCTTGGTCGCGAGGTGGCGGGTGAAGTGCTCGATACCCGCCTGCACTGCGGCATCGTCACTTACGACCCCACCGAACTGGTGATCACCGCCCGCGCCGGCACGCCGTTGTCCGTGCTGAACGCCGCGCTGGAAGAAGCCGGTCAGATGCTGCCCTGCGAGCCGCCCAGCTATAGCCATGGTGATGCGAGCGACAGCGGCGCAGGCGATGGGACCGTGGGCGGGATGGTCGCGGCGGGCTTGTCCGGGCCGCGCCGGCCGTGGTCGGGCTCGGTGCGTGACTTCGTGCTGGGCACGCGGGTGATCACCGGCCTCGGCAAGCATTTGCGCTTCGGCGGCGAAGTGATGAAAAACGTTGCCGGCTACGACCTGTCGCGCTTGATGGCTGGGAGCTTTGGTTGCCTGGGCCTGATCACCGAAGTCTCGTTGAAAGTCCTGCCCAAGCCGCGACTGTGCACCAGCATTGCCCTGGAAATGGACAGCGCCACCGCCCTCGCGCGTCTGGCGCAATGGGGTCAGGAGCCCCTGCCGATCAGCGCCGCCAGCCACGACGGCCGCGTGCTGCGCTTGCGTCTTGAAGGCGGCGAAGGTTCGGTCGCGGCAGCCCATGACCGCCTGGGCGGCGAATCCATCGACCCGGCTTACTGGCGCGCACTGAACGAACACCGCCTGGATTTCTTCACGGATGGTCGTCCGTTGTGGCGCCTGTCGCTGCCCGTCAGCTCGGCTGCGCTGGACCTGCCGGGGGATCAATTGATCGACTGGGCCGGTGCGCAACGCTGGTTGAAATCCGACGCCAGCGGCAGCGAGATTCGTCGCATCGTCAGCGCCGCGGGCGGCCACGCCACGTGCTACAGCCATGGCCTTGAAGACAGCCCGTTTCAGCCGTTGGCCACGCCGTTGCTGCGCTACCACCGCCAGCTCAAGGCACAACTCGATCCGCACGGAATTTTCAATCCGGGCCGAATGTACGCGGAGATCTGAACCATGCAGACGACCCTGAGCGAACACGCTAGAAGCCTGCCCCGTGGCGAAGAAGCGGAAAGCATTCTGCGCAGCTGCGTGCACTGCGGTTTCTGCAACGCGACCTGCCCGACCTATCAGTTGCTCGGCGACGAGCTGGATGGGCCACGTGGGCGCATCTACCTGATCAAGCAAGTACTGGAAGGCAAGGAAGTCACCGAAAAAACCCAGTTGCACCTGGACCGCTGCCTGTCCTGCCGCAACTGCGAAACCACCTGCCCTTCCGGCGTCGATTACCACAACCTGCTGGACATTGGCCGCGAGGTGGTTGACGCCGCCGTGCCGCGCCCGCTGGGCCAGCGCCTGCTGCGCGACAGCCTGCGTGCCGTTGTGCCCAATGCCGGCCTGTTCAAGTCGCTGACCCAGTTGGGCAACTCCTTCAGGCCGCTGCTGCCGGTTGCGCTGAAGACCAAGCTGCCCGGCAACATTCGTCCCGCCAAGGCTCGGCCGACCCGGCAGCACGCGCGGCAGATGTTGATTCTCGAAGGCTGCGTGCAACCCGGTTTGTCGCCCAACACCAATGCGGCCACGGCGCGAGTGCTGGATCGACTGGGCATCAGCGTCACCTCCATCGCCCAGGCCGGTTGCTGCGGCGCCGTGGATTACCATTTGAATGCGCAGGAACAAGGCCTGCAGCGGGCGCGGCGGAATATCGATGCGTGGTGGCCGAGCATTCAGGCCGGTGCCGAGGCCATCGTCCAGACCGCCAGCGGCTGCGGCGCCTTCGTTAAAGACTACGGCCACCTGCTGCGCAACGACCCGGCTTACGCCCAGAAAGCGGCAGCCATCAGCGAACGTACCAAGGACCTGGTTGAAGTGCTGCGCGCGGAACCCCTGGAGCAGCTCGGCGGTTGCACGCGCCAGACCCTGGCCTTCCATTGCCCGTGTACGCTGCAGCACGCGCAGAAACTTGGCGGCGCCGTTGAATCTGTGTTGACCCGACTGGGCTTCAATCTCACACCCGTGCCCGACAGTCACTTATGCTGCGGCTCGGCCGGCACCTATTCGATCACCCAGCCGGTGCTGGCGAAACAGCTGCGGGACAACAAGATGAACGCGCTGGAAAGCGGCAACCCGGACGTGATCGCGACGGCCAACATTGGCTGTCAGACCCATCTGGCCAGCGCCAACCGCACGCCGGTCAAACACTGGATCGAACTCATCGAGGACGCCCTGCCTCCAAGTTGATTGCGGGCGCACTGGCTCCGTATCAGACCGACACGCATGACACCCTTTGCCCTTCAGGAGAACTGCATGAAAACCAAATCCGTACTGACCCAGACCGAAGTCACCCAGATCCTCGCCGCGGCCCGCACCGAAGCGCAGAACAACGGCTGGGCCGTGTCCATCGCCGTCACCGATGACGGCGGTCACCTGCTGGGTTTCGAGCGCCTCGACGGCTGCGCGCCCATCGGTGGCTACATCGCCATCGAAAAAGCCCGCACCTCGGCGCTGGGTCGTCGCGAATCCAAGGATTATGAGGAAATGGTCAACGGCGGTCGTACTGCGTTTGTCACTGCCCCGCTGCTGACCTCGCTGGAGGGCGGCGTGCCGGTGATCATCGATGGCCAGACCATCGGCGCGGTGGGCGTGTCCGGAGTGAAAGCCGATCAGGATGCGCAAGTGGCCAAGGCCGGGGTTGCGGCGGTAAGCGCGCAGTAACGTCCGCAGCGATCGCCTGCAGCAACGCTGCAAACCCAATTCATGATGGAGACCCCAGATGACCGAGTTCGTCAATTGCCACAACCTCAAGGTGGCGGCCAACATCAAGCGTTTCGTCGACGAGGAAGTGATCCCCGGGACAGGCCTGACCCCGGAACTGTTCTGGGCCGATTTCGACTCGCTGGTCCACGACCTCGCGCCGATTAACCGCGAACTGCTGAAAGAGCGTGACCGCATACAGGCTCAGTTGGACAAGTGGCACAAATCCAATCCCGGCCCGGTCACCGACATGCCGGCGTACATCGCGCTCCTCGACAGTATCGGTTACCTGAAGCAGGTGCCGGCGCAGGTTCAGGTGTCCACCAACAAGGTCGATATCGAAGTCAGCGAGCAGGCCGGCCCGCAACTGGTGGTGCCCGCTGCCAACGCCCGTTACGCCCTGAACGCGGCCAATGCGCGCTGGGGTTCGCTGTACGACGCGCTGTACGGCACCGATGCGATTTCCTCGGCCAACGGCGCCGAAATCAAGGCCGGCTATAACCCGTTGCGGGGCGAGAAAGTCATCGCCTTCGCCCGTGCCTTGCTGGACGAAGCCGCGCCCCTGGCGTCGGGTTCCCACGTTGGTGCCAAGGCCTACGCAGTGGACAGCGGCGAGTTGCTGGTTACCCTCGCCGACGGCAGCCAGTCGCGCCTTGCCCAGCCCGAGAAGTACGTCGGCTATCAGGGCGAGCCGCGCCAGCCGAATGCGATCCTGCTGAAGAACAACGGCCTGCACATCGACATCCAGATTGACCCCGCCAGCCCGATTGGTGGCACTGATCCGGCCGGGATCAAGGACTTGCTGCTGGAAGCCGCGCTGTCGACCATCATCGACTGCGAAGACTCGGTCGCCGCCGTCGATGCCGAGGACAAGCTGGTGATCTACCGCAACTGGCTGGGCTTGATGAAGGGCGACCTGACCGAAGCGCTGGTCAAGAACGGCAAGACCATCACCCGTCGCCTGAACGCCGACCGCCAGTACACCGCCGCCGACGGCAGTGCGATCACCCTGCACGGGCGCTCGCTGCTGTTCATCCGCAACGTCGGCCACCTGATGACCAACCCGGCGATTCTCTACGACGGCAACAAGGAAATCCCCGAAGGCATTCTCGACGGCGTCATCACCAGCCTGATCGCCTTGCACGACCTGCATAACCGCACCAACTCCCGCGCTGGCAGCGTCTACATCGTCAAACCGAAGATGCACGGTCCGGACGAAGTGGCGTTCGCCGACACGCTGTTCAGCCGCATCGAAGACGCGCTGAAGATCCCGCGCAACACCCTCAAAATGGGGATCATGGACGAGGAGCGGCGCACCAGCGTCAACCTCAAGGCGTGCATCGAAGCCGCTTCATCGCGAGTCGCGTTCATTAACACCGGTTTCCTCGACCGCACCGGCGACGAGATGCACAGCTCGATGGAAGCCGGGCCGATGCTGCGCAAGGGCGACATGAAAGCCACGCCGTGGATCAAGGCGTACGAGCGCAACAATGTGCTGGTCGGCCTGGCGTGCGGACTGCGCGGGCGCGCGCAGATCGGCAAGGGCATGTGGGCGATGCCGGACCTGATGGCCGACATGCTGGAGCAAAAAATCGGGCACCCGAAATCCGGCGCGACCACCGCGTGGGTGCCCTCACCGACGGCGGCCACTTTGCACGCCCTGCACTACCACAAAGTGGACGTAAAGGCGGTGCAGCAGGAGCTGGAACAGGTTGATCTGGACAGCATCAGCGAAGACATTCTGCTGGACCTCCTGACCATCCCCGTCGTCGAAAAGGCAGAATGGAGCGAGGATCAGATCCGCGAAGAAGTGGAAAACAACGCCCAGGGTCTGCTGGGTTATGTGGTGCGCTGGGTGGAGCAAGGCGTTGGCTGTTCGAAGGTGCCGGACATTCACAACGTCGGCCTGATGGAAGACCGCGCGACGCTGCGCATTTCCAGCCAGCACATCGCCAACTGGCTGCGCCACGGTGTGATCTCCGAGGACTATGTGAAGGACGCTTTGAAACGTATGGCGAAGGTGGTCGACCGGCAAAACGCCGGGGACTCGGCTTACACGCCAATGGCCGGCAATTTCGAGAAGTCAGTGGCCTTCCAGGCCGCCAGCGCGCTGGTCTTCAAAGGTCGTGAGCAGCCGAGCGGCTACACCGAACCGCTGTTGCACGAGTTCCGGCTGGCGTTCAAAAAGGAGCATTGATCGAGCGGAAGCGCTGGGGATTTTGAAGTGGGGGTGACTTGCTCACGAATGGGGTGGGTCAGCAGCATTCAGGCTGGCTGACAGAATGCCTTCGCGAGCAAGCTCGCTCCCACGGGATAGTGGCTCGACTCGAGATTCCGGACCGAGCCGAGGACTTGTGGGAGTGACCTTGCTCACGAAGGGCCCAGTCGAGCCCATGCATCTCTAGTGGCTGGAAGTCAGCCTTCGCGAGCAAGCTCGCTCCCACGGGATAGTGGCTCGACTCGAGATTTCGTATCGAGCCGAGGACTTGTGGGAGTGAGCTTGCTCACGAAGGGCCCAGTCGAGCCCATGCATCTCTAGTGGCTGGAAGTCAGCATTCGCGAGCAAGCTCACTCCTACAGGATAGTGGCTCGAGGCGAGATTCCGGACCGAGCCGAGGACTTGTGGGAGTGACCGGGGTGGCGTTCCACCTTGCTCACGAAGGGGCCATTCCAGCCGCTGCATCCCTAGCGGCTGGAAGTCAGCATTCGCGAGCAAGCTCACTCCTACAGGATCAGCGTCTGACTTAGCTTCGGGGCTGCTTGAGGATTGCGGGAGTGAACGGAGTGGCGCGCCACATTGCTCACGAAAACGCCTAAGTGCTTTCCCGCACCACCAGTTCAAACCCCAGATCCACCTGCGCCTCATGAACCGTGCCGTCCAGCAAGCCGAGCAATAGTTGCGCGGCGCGCTGGCCGACCTGTTCGCGCGGGGTGCGGATGGAGGTCAGGCGCGGCACCATGTGCGCCGAGCCCGGCAGGTCGTTGAAGCCGATCAGCGACACCTGCTCCGGGATACGAATGCCCTGCCGCAGGGCTTCCAGCGATGCGCCCTGGGCCAGGTCGTCGTTGCAGAAAAACACCCCGTCTACATCCGGATGCGCTTCCAGCAATCGGGCGAACAGCTCACTGCCCAGGCCAATGGACGACGGCAGCGGCGATGCCATCTGCAGCGCCTCGTCATACAGCCCTTCCTGCTCCAGCACGCCGCGAAAACCGACGCCCCGTTGAATCACCCGTGGATCGAGCTGCGCCGACACGTACGCCAGTCGCCGCCGGCCACGACTCAACAGATGCCGCGCCGCCTCGGCACCCGCCTGTTGCTGGGAAAACCCCACGCAGGGTTCGGCACGGGTCGGGTCCAGTTCCATCATGTGCACGCACGGCACGCCGCTGGACGCCAGCAATTGCTGCGCCGCCACGCTGCGGTCAAAGCCGGTCAGCAGAATGCCGCGCGGTCGGTGGGACAGATGACTGCGCAGCAGGTTCTCTTCTTCTATAGGCGAGTAGTGGTAATTACCGATCACCACTTCCAGCCCGCGCGGACGCAAAACCGTCTGAATGGCTTCAAGGGTTTCGATGAACAACTGGTTGGACAGCGACGGCACCAGCACCACCACTGACTGACTCTGCGAAGACGCCAGCGCCCGTGCGGCAGGATTGGCGACATAGCCTAGACTCAGCGCAGCAGCGCGAACCTTTTCCACCAGATCCGGCGCCACAGTGGCCACGCCACGCAAGGCTCGGGACGCGGTAATCGGCGAGACGGCGGCCAGTTTGGCGACTTCGTTGAGAGTAGGACGACCGGTGGAGCGGGAACCAATACGTGTCATGCGTTGCCAACTGGTTGGAAGGAAGCTGCGGGGGTTGCGATTGTGTGGGATGGGCTCTAAGGTAGCGCTATCTCACGGAGGCCCGCAACTTTTCGATCGTACAGACGACTGGATTGATGCATCTCATGGATCAGCGAGATACCCATAACAATGACTACACCTGGAAACAGTCTCGCCGGACTTGCACACCATTCGGCGAAGACAGCGCTGTCTCCGGGAAGAGGTTTTTATGACTACTGCTCCACATGCTATTTCCGCCATCGTGGTAATGGGTGTTTCCGGCTGCGGCAAGAGTGCCGTCGGCGAGGCCATCGCTAAAAACAGCGGCGGTCGCCTGATCGAGGGTGATGCGTTCCATCCTCAAGCCAACATCGACAAGATGAGCGCGGGCCATCCCCTCGACGACAACGATCGCGCCGGCTGGCTGACCCGCCTCGGCGAAGAAGTGGCCTCCGCTGTAAAGAACGGCGAAAAGCCCGTCCTGACCTGCTCCTCCCTCAAACTCATCTACCGTGAACGTCTGCGTGCAGCCGTCCCGGAGCTGGGCTTCGTGTTTCTCGAGCTGACCAAAGAACTCGCCACCGAACGCTGCTCCCATCGCCCGGGGCACTTCATGCCGGCCAGTCTGGTCGACAGCCAGTTTGCGACCCTCGAGCCTCCGTACAACGAAGACCGCACGCTGGTAGTGGACGCAACCAAATCGATCGAGACCATCGGTAAGGAAGCGGCCACCTGGTGGAGCGAGTCCGGCTCCGAGCCACACACCCCATCCGTCACCGCGCGCACCGGCTCTTGATCCTCGATCAGGCGTGAGCGGCAAAGGTAGCGCTGTCTCTGATGACGCTGCCCTCGCTTCACAGGGCAGAGAGCAACAGCGTCAAGCAGTAGCTCCAAAAAAACAAAATACAACGGAGAGACACCCCCATGTTCGGCATGACTCAAGACACGTATCTGCTGGTCGATGCGTTGGTGACCATCATTGGCCTTGTGCTTCTGATCACCAAGTTCAAAGTCCACCCCTTTATTGCATTGACCATCGCTGCAGGCTTTCTCGGGCTGACCTCCGGGATGCCGGTCGACAAAGTGATGAAATCGTTCCAGGACGGTTTCGGCGGCGTGCTCGGTTTCGTCGGCATCATCCTTGGCCTGGGCACCATGCTCGGCAAGCTGATGGCCGATTCCGGCGGTGCTGACCAGATCGCCCAGACGCTGATCCGTCGCTTCGGCAAGGACCGCGTGCACTGGGCCATGATGTTTTCGGCGTTTCTGGTGGGCATCCCGCTGTTCTTCGAAATCGGCTTCGTGCTGCTGATCCCGCTGGTGTTCATCGTTGCCCGTCGCAGCGGTGTGTCCATCGTCAAGATCGGTATCCCGTTGCTGGCAGGTCTGTCGGCCGTCCACGGCCTGGTGCCTCCGCACCCGGGTCCGCTGCTGGCCATCGGCATTTTCAACGCAGACATCGGCAAGACCATTTTCTACGGTCTGATCGTGGCGTTCCCGACTGCGATCATCGCCGGTCCCATCTACGGTAAGTGGATTGCCAAGCGCATTCCGGGCAACCCGTCGAAAGAGCTGATGGACCAGATTGCCAAAGAGTCGACCAACGACAACTTGCCGAGCTTCGCCATCACCCTGGTGACGATCCTGCTGCCTGTGTTCCTGATGCTGCTCAAGACGTTCGCCGACGTCGCGCTGCCAGCCGGTCACATCTTCCGCATATGGATGGACTTCATCGGTCACCCGATCGCTGCCCTGCTGTTCGCCCTGCTGCTAGCGTTCTACACCTTCGGTTCGGCGCGTGGTTTCAGCCGCGATCACATCATCAAGCTGCTCGACCAGAGCCTGGCGCCCGTGGCCGCAATCGTGCTGATCGTTGGTGCCGGCGGTGGCTTCAAGCAGATGCTGGTGGACAGTGGTGTCGGTAACCTGATCGGCCACATGGCCGTGCAGGCGCAGATCTCGCCGATTCTCCTGGCGTGGCTGGTGGCTGCGGTGATCCGTATTGCCACCGGCTCTGCGACCGTCGCCACCATCACCGGTGCCGGGATTGTGGCCCCTGTGGTCGGCATGATCCCGGGCGTGAACCGTGAACTGCTGGTTCTGGCAACCGGTGCCGGTTCGCTGATCCTTTCCCACGTGAACGACGCGGGTTTCTGGCTGGTCAAGCAGTACTTCAACATGACCGTGGCCGAAACCCTGAAAACCTGGACCGTGATGGAAACCATCCTGTCGGTGGTAGGCATCATCCTGATCATGCTGTTGTCGCTGGTCGTCTGATGAATTGATCGCGGCAAATTGACGCTGCGGTTTCTTCGCTGTTCCCATGCCCACCCTCGCGGTGGGCATGTCGTTTCTGCCCCCCTCAAACCGTTCACCGCCACGCTCCGGATGCTGAGTCTAGCGCCTGCAGGGCAGGTGAATCGGGCCTGATACAAAACCGTTCACACATCCCGCCATCAATTGGATTAAAGTTACGGCGTTTTGCCGGTACTCATTTGGGAAGTCTCCTACACTCCTTTCAGAGAACTCGCACGGGACAATCTAATGAAAATTTCATCGCTGCCCAGCATGAGTTCTTTGCAATAAAGCTCAAAGGAGTGTGGAATAGGCGCCGCCCGGAATCCGGCTATCAACGCGATAGCCGATTTGCGCGGGAATCTCCCGCCAGCATCAGGCAAGATTCACCTGCCGTTCGACCCAGGAGCCACGCTAACTGTGACGAGACGATGAACCTGGGGAATTAAAATCGTACCAATGGCGTCATACTGATGACCGCATTTGGATGCATTCGGCAATTACCATCACCCAAAGGCTCACGCCAGCCTCCCGGTAGAGGCGCTTCATGAGGCCATCAAGGAAAAGATTATGTTGATACTCACCCGCAAAGTCGGCGAAAGCATAAACATTGGTGACGACATTACCGTCACCATTCTGGGCGTTCAGGGCCTCCAGGTTCGTCTTGGCATCAACGCTCCGAAAGATGTTTCCGTGCACCGCGAAGAAATCTACAAGCGCATCAAGGCCGAGGCTGCACCTGACCAGGATCCGCAATAAACCCACCGGTTTATGCTTATTCGATAACTGTCAGCGGCCACCCGGTGCTGACAGATCGGCGACGGCGACTGACCAGACGCCGTTTTTTTTCGTCTGAACTTTGGATCCTTGGAAATCGCCCCGCTGACAACTAAACCCGAGCGAAGACACTGATTCAGCGCATTGGACGATGCACTTCCGGATGTCGAGCCAAGTTGTCAGACATCGGGTATCGCCAACTAAAAACGGCCGATCTCCATAAGAGATCGGCCGTTTTAGTAACTGACCCGTTTAACCCGATCAGTCCGGGGTGTTCAGGTGACTGGCGATGGTGTCTTTTGCCTGCAGCCGTTTTTCCTTGAGTTTCTTCAACTCCTCGTCGGGGATATCGCCCGCCTCTTCGGCGCTGACAATCTGGATGTCCAGCTCATCATAGTGCTCGACCAGGGCATTGAGCTTCGCGTCGCTGCCTTTGCGCTTGGCAAGCTCTTCTTTGGTGATGCTCAGGTCCGCGTACAAATCGTGCTTAACCGGCATGGGATGCCTCTCCTCTGATGGCTGATGTAGGAATGTTGAGGGTAGCCCACCGGAAAGGTTCGACGTTTTTGCCGACGTGAATATCGCGTTTTGACATGCACGATCCTGTGCAACGGGCTAGGGTGTCGATCGAGCCCTCTTCATGCCATTACAAGGATCGACAATGACCTCACCCTTTTCCCGCTCCCTTCTCGCCAGCGCGCTGGCTTTCGGTATCGCGTTTTCAGCGGCAGCGCCTGCTTTCGCCGAGCCCGACAAACAGGTCCAGGCCGATGCCGAACAATCCAAAGACGAAGCGTTGAAACTGCTGGAGCAACTGGTCAATATCGATTCGGGCTCCGGCTACGAGCCGGGACTGACCCAAGTGCGTGACATCGTCGTCGCACAGCTCAAGGCGCTGGGCGCAACCATCGAGATGATCCCCAATACCGCGCCGGACAAGAGCCAGCATGTGGTCGCGACGCTCAAGGGCACCGGAAAGGCGAAGATCCTGCTGATGGCGCACATGGACACCGTATTCAAGGAAGGCTCCGCCGCGGCCCGACCTTTCCACATCAAGGACGGTCGTGCCTACGGGCCGGGGGTGATGGACGACAAGGGCGGTATCGTTGCCGGGCTTTACGCGCTGAAGATTCTGAAGAAGCTCGACTTCAAGGACTACGCGCAGATTACCTTCCTGCTGGACGCCAGCGAAGAGACCGGCTCGGCCGCCGCCACCGCGCTGATTCAGAACGTCGCCAAACAGCACGATGTGACCCTGAACCTGGAGCCGGGACGTCCCGCCGATGGTTTGGTGGTCTGGCGCAAAGGCAGCGCCACCGCGGTGGTCGAGGTCAAGGGCAAGGCGTCCCACGCCGGCGTCGCGCCGGAGCTGGGGCGTAACGCGGCCATGGAGGTGGCGCATCAGATTCTGCAACTGGGCAAACTGGGCGATGCCGAGAAGAAGACCACGATCAACTTCACCGTGCTCAACGCGGGCGATCGCACCAACGTGATCCCCGATCAGGCCACCGCCAAGGCCGATGTGCGCGCCGCCGTGCCGGAGGAATTTGACCGCATCGAGAAGGACCTGGCCCGCGTCTCGGCGGACAAACTGATCCCGGACACCCAAGTGACGACCCGGCTGGAGCGCGGTTTGCCGCCCATGCCGCAGACGCCGGAAACCGACAAGCTGGTCGATATCGCCCAAGGCATCTACGGCGAGATCGGCCGCAAGCTGACCATCGAAGGCAGCGGCGGCGCGGCCGATGCGAGCCTCTCGGCCGGGGTCGGTGTGCCAACGCTGGATGGCTTCGGCATCGTCGGCGGGAACATTCACACGCCCGAGGAATATGCCGAAGTCGACAGCGTGTCGCCGCGCATTTACCTGCTGACGCGGATGATCATGGAGCTGGCGACGCACACCCCGGCCAAATGACTGACACCTGCTCCCTGAGCTGTCACGCGAGGCGCCGCGCCTCGTACGCGCGCAGGTGCAGAGACACGTAATCGAGTGCCGACAGTGAATCTTGAGGTGACCTGTCGGCGCCTGGCCGCCGGGCAATCAGCTCACCGAACACATGCTCCACTTCAATCGGCGCGCCGCGCTCGATGTCCCTGAGCATCGAGGCGGTCATCTTCGAGCCGGGGGTGGTCAGCATGTTCTCGAAGCGTTGGCGGACTTCACTGCGCAGCGGGTGCCCGGCGTGCTCTGCCACTTGGGCGCACTCATCCAGCAGCGTCAGAATCAGCCCTTCCCCGCCACTGGCGACCACGTCGCCGATGCTCGCGCGCATCGATCCGGTAATGCCGGCCCCGGTCGCGATGAAGCACCATTTTTCCCACATCTCCTGAGTAATCTGCTCACTCAGAATCGCGTCGAACCCTGCATTGCCCAGCGCCTCGGCGACCTGCTGAATGCGCGGGGTCAGTCCACCGTCCCGTTCGCCAAACGAGAGCTGGTTAGTCTCGTTCAAGTGAAGGATGGCGCCCGAGGCATCACGATCCAGCGAGATCAGGCATTGGCCGCCGAGCACGTTGGCGGGGGAGAACCGCTCGGCAAGGCGATCCAGATGCGCCATGCCATTGAGCAGCGGCAGGATCAACGTCTCCGGTCCGACCGCTGGCGCGAAGGACTCCATGGCGGTGTCAAGGTCGTAGGCCTTGCAGCTGAGGACGATCAGGTCGAATGGCGTGTCCAGCATCGCCGCCATGACCTGCGGCGGCGAGGGGTATTCGATGTTACCCAGCGGGCTGCGCACGATCAGCCCGTCACGCTCCAGTTCCTGCGCCCGTCCTTCGCGCACCAGAAACGTCACGTCTCGCCCGGCGTCCAGCAATCGGCCACCGAAATAGCCACCGATCGCACCCGCGCCCACCATCAAAATACGCATTGGTCAGTTCCTGTTCGATGCAACGTCGAGGGTCAGGCAAGCAGAATAGATCAGCGGCCGGACTCTGGCGAATTGCTTATATGGCGGCCAACATCTAGTTTGCGCGACGGGGTCACGGGCAAAAAAAATCCCGGGCTGCCTAACCAAAGGAGCGCCGGGATTCGGGTGTTGCAAGGAGCATCAGGACTGCGCGTTGACCAGCACCGGCCAAAGGAATGGCAGGCGTTCTTCGCTGCGACTGGACACCAGCCGTGGCGCCGCAGGGATGGGCTGCACGGCCGGGGTCTGCAAGCGGGTCAGGACCGAGTCGATCACCACGCCGCTGGCGTCGTGATGGAACTGCCAGACGCCGTAGATGCGGCCATCAAACGACGCCTCGCTGCCCAATCGCGGATCAACCCCCAGCCCTGCCCCCAGACCGAACAGGTGAAGGCCGTGCAGGCGCTGACCGCTGGCATCCAGCGGACAGCCCGACGGGTCGGAATCCAGTCCGCCCTTGACCTCCATCAGCGTGATGGCCTTGCCCCCGGCATGCCTCAATGCCGGCAGTACCGGCTGATAACCGGTGCACTGCACGACAATGTCGGCTTCCGCCAGCGCCTGACGGGCGCGCTCGAACTGATCGGCCGAGCCCTGATGGGTCTGCAGCAACTGCACGCGGACGCCGGTCTTGCCGATCTGGCCTTTGGACAGGGCTTCACGGCCCACGTCCAGCGCCCGGTAGCGCAAACCGCCCGAGCGGTTGACCCGACCCGAAACCGGGCAGACATCCCTGGCCGCATCGAAGGCATAGCCGGCGTCCAGCGCGGCCTGGGCAGTTTCGTAAAACAGGCGGATCGGCGAACGGTGGACCAGCGTCACCTCCTCCAGGCCGGCGAACTCCAGCGCGTCGGCCAGGTTTTCCAGCACCGAGAACGCGCTATGGGAGCCACCCACGACGCACACACGGCCCTTGGCCGCCAGCGTCGTCGCAAAAAGATGGCGCAACTGCACGGCGTTCATTCTCAGCAGTGCGTCGGCGCTCTCGATCCGCGCGGAAGGTGGCACCGCGAGGCCTTGATCCGCCAGGCTGTCGAGCAGATGCTGCGGGTCCTGCCAGCCGCCCAGATTGAGAACGACGGCGCGGCTGCGAATACGCCGACTGCGGCCTTCGGATTCGACCCACACTTGATACTCGTCACCTTCGCGCACGATCTCGGTGATCGTCGTGCTGCTCCATAGCTTCACGCCGTAGCGCTCGACAATAAAGTCGAGCACCAGCTTCGAAGCTTCCGCCAGCAGTTCAGCGACGTCCGCCAACTGCGGCGCGCTTTGCGCCTGACGACGGATGCGCCAGTAGGCGGGCGAATGCTCGAGAGGTTCGAATACATCACGCAACGCCGGGTCGCGCAGACAATCAAGGAACACATCGCCCACTGAGTTGGCGGTGATCCGGTAATCGCCCAAGCGACCCGTGCCCGGCGTGGGACTGGCGTCGACAATGATTAAACCTTCCTTGGCCAGTTCTGGCATGGCGCCACTTTTCAATGCGTTGAAAAGCAGTCCCATCCCCGCAGGTCCGGCACCTCCTACTACGCAACCGCAAACGGTTTCCAGATCTCCTTGCATAACTGTCACTCCACGCTGGTTCGTTACCGTATCGCCACGTGCGTTATAAACCGCCGCACTTGCGTGCGCGTTCAACCGCTACCGCTGAAGCGATGTCTGGACTTTCAAGTTGATAAATAAATGAGCAATTACTGAACTACTGCACTTCTGGCAGACACGACTACCGCAGTGATTTGCATCACGTCGGTGGTGATAAAGGGTCGGATGATCGCCGCGAGGTCGGTCGATTGGCGCAGGCTCTGGCACGCCACTTTCGGGGCAGCAGCTCGTTTTATGAGCCAGCCGGTCGCCACCTGTCAGGCTGCCCTTCGTCAGGTTTCTTAGAGGGACGCTACCGCCAACTCATTGCGCGTCTGAAGGGAATAATTCTGAAACGAGAAGTATCGGGCGCTTGCACTAAGCGCGGGTTATCTAAGTTGAAAACGTAACGTGATGTTTGCAGGGATCAGATGAAGTGTCAATTTTTTGAGAAAACGCTATACGAGCCTTGTTTGATACCTAACTCATTGTTTTAAAAGAGATCAATAAATATGACGCCATTATTACGTCGCCCTGTCAGCGCCCCATGTATTTATAAAATAGGAAGGCCCGGCAATTTCGCTGCAAAACTCAGGTCGCCAATGGATAAGTGCTCTTATTCGCAATAAGTCATTGTGCGTAAGCGTCATCCTTAGTTGCAGCTACCCATCACTGGGGACGTCTTGCAGCGTTTATTGACGTCAGAAGTTTTTCATCTTCAACTACATTTACTTCCCCCTGGAGAGCAGAGGCACTCTCTGGCGTATCCGATGAATGGAGAATTATCGTGATCGGCGATGAGAACTATTCCGCCCTCGCATGCCTCCATTGTCATGCTGAGCACTTTCCACGGACAGAGAGGTGACCCTGATGAATGCTGATAAAACCCGTCGGTCCAGCATTGCCGAAATTGATTATTCGCGGGATACGCTGTTTGGCCCTATCCCCATGCAGGCCACCTGCCGGGTGCGACTGGCCACCATTGAGCATGACGGTCACAGCCTGCGCGAGCTGACGATCATCGGCGACGTGCCGGATTATTTGCACAAGTCAGCGATCATTCGCGTTGCGATGGATGGACGCGTGGAAGCAGGGCCTGTGCGAGAACACTATGCGGTTCAAGACAACGGCGAAGAGCAGTTCAAACTGCTCTTCGAAAACGAGCACCGTCGCCGGATGCATTGAGAAAGGTTGGACTATGGCTGGCCGTTGTGCACGTGAATGGCCTGAGCGATGCCCAGCGGTTTGCTGGATCGAGTCTCTGAAGCACCCAGCGCTGAGGGGCTCAGCGGTGCAGGAGTCAGTGGTGGTGAGCTGAAGAGCAGCGCCGCTGGCGACGTTGCCGTTTCTTCAGGCCTGACGGAATCGGCGCTCGGAGAATGGGTCGCCGGCAAAATGGCATCGCCGTAGCGCAGCCCTTCAACCTGAGGTTTCACCTCCAGCACCGGCTCCGGCGGCAGGAGCTGTTCCCTCTCCAGCGATGTCATGGGCGGCCGAAAGCTGGCATTACGCGTTTCCAGGCGCTCCAGCATCGTAACGATCGTCGCCGCGCCCACCACGACAATGCCCAGCAGACAGCCGACGCCGACCACGATCTTGCGACGACGGCGCAAGGGCGCCGTTCGTTCCTGCTGTTTTAATGCCTCGATCTCGGGTTGCCCGTTCGCCATGCAAATCCTCAATATCCCGCCTGGCCGCTTTGGGCCGATACAGACCAACATAAGGCCCAATGGCGATTATTGCTAGAGCCCCGCGCTCACCCCGCCAATGCGTGGGGGTAATGCCTGGCCCGTTCGAGCTCGGCCTGAAGATCTCGAATCAGCACGCACAAGGCGTGACTGTTATCAAGTGAGTCCAGGGCAATATTGGAAATGAACAAATCGACATGCTCGGTAGCGGGGTCGATGACTTCAACCGTCATCACATCCTCAAGCACGGTGCAGTTGCATCGAAGGGGCAGAAACGCGCTTTCTATAATGCTGCGCAGTTCAAGGTTAGACAGCGTACAGGCAATCATCGTCAATCCTCCACAGGCAGGACTGGGTGATGCGTTCAGCCACTCGCCTGACTATAAGTCACCATTTCCCCGAAGGTGGAAATGTATCCCGTGCCCCGCCTGCCATTCGGCAAACAGGGATATCCAAGTTATACGCCGCGCCCCAGAGTGAAGCAAACGACCTCCCCGACCACACGTAGGTATGCCGGAAGTAAGGTTGTGTCAGAAAAATCGATTCACTGGAACAGAACGCGCCGCATGAACACGTTAATTGAGGGAATAGGCAGATGAATCCGCACAACCGTGCGGATCACATGTGCCTCCCCGCTCGTCGGGCACAGGTTGAGTGCCCGACGAGTGACGTCATTTACGCTTCGGGTGGTTAGCTGCGTGGCAACTTGAGATGAATAAGGGCAACGCGAGCGCCCTTTTTGTCCTGGCGCTCTTCAATGGCAAAGGGTTTGAATCCCAGCTTGGGGTAGAAGAGCAATCCGGGAACGTTATGGTTGAAGCAGGAAGCGGTCAGTTCCGCCGCTTCATGTTTGCCGAACGCCAGTTCCATCATGCAGCCAATCATGTAGCGGCCAACGCCCTTGGAGCGAAAGCGCGGGTCGATGATGACGTTGCCCATGGAGCAGCGGCCTCTGAAGTCGTAGCGGGAGAAATTGGCGAATCCCACCACTTGGCCGTCCAGCTCGATGACGGTGTTGTCCGAGCGCTGCGCGATGGATTCATTGAGCTGCTCCGGTGTCAGCGGGAATACCGCCTTCGGAAACATATAAAAGAGCTCGTCAATGCTCTGGGGCATGTCGCAGATGAAAGGGACGTCTTTTTCTTCCAGGGGGCGATGGACAAACATGCTGGGTTACCTCTCGAAGAAACAGGAGCCGTGGGCGGACTATAGCTGTCAACCTGCGGAGCTGACGTTATAAGACACCATCCAGGCATAAATGTGCCGGAATGTTGCGCGTTGACGGAATCAGTCGCAGAAGATTGTCGCAAACCTCTGACAGCCATGGGAATCCCGTCACCGGGCAGAACGCATCCGCTCTTTTGCGACGTTCATGCATTTTGCACGGCCTCTGTGGATGACGGAATTTACAGATCATTGTTTTTAATCAGGTTTTATTCGAATCCGCAGCTGGCACAGGCAGTGCACCGCAATGGGGAGAAGCACAACATCATTCGCACGGAGCAGCACAATGAACGTCTCACCTGATTCTTATCCTGCCGCTGTAGAAGAATCCTCCTCGGTCTCGGGCGTGTCCTGGGGCGCCATATTTGCTGGCGCCGCGGGTGCCGCCGCGTTGTCCCTCATCCTGGTTCTGCTGGGGTCGGGTCTTGGTTTCTCGGCGATGTCGCCCTGGGCCAACGAAGGCGCGAGCGCCAAGGCCATCGGTATCTCGACCGTCGTCTGGCTTGCGCTGACGCAGATCGTGGCATCCGGTCTTGGCGGTTATCTCGCAGGTCGTCTGCGCGTCAAATGGGCCAACATGCACGGTGACGAAGTCTACTTCCGTGACACCGCACACGGCTTCCTGTCGTGGGCTGTCGCTACGCTGGTCGCTGCCGTGTTGATCGTCGGTTCGGTCAGCGGCATCGTCGGCAGCGGCGTGAAAGCCGGCGCTACCACGGTTGCCGGTGTTGCAGGTACTGCCGCCACTGCAGCCGGTTCTGCAGCGGGCAATACCAGCAGTGACCAATACGGTTACTACATCGATTCGCTGTTCCGCGATGATCGTCCTGCTGCCGTCAGCGATGATGCTGCCCACGGCGTGGTGGTGCGTATCTTCACCAAGACGATGGCCAACGATGGTCAGCTGGCTCCGGAAGACCGTACCTATCTGGCACAGCTGGTCGCTCAGCGTACCAACTTGAGTCAGGCCGATGCCCAGGCGCGTGTTGATCAGGTTTACGGTCAGGCCAAGCAAGCTGTTGCCGATGCCAAGCTGAAAGCTCAACAGGCTGCTGATGCTGCCGCGAAGGCCGCTGCAACGGCTGCGCTGTGGACATTCGTTTCGCTGCTGTGCGGTGCGTTCGTGGCAAGCCTTGCCGCTATCTGGGGTGGTCGTCGTCGTGATGCGGTGACGTATGTCGAAACCCGTGCTTATTCCACTACTTCCAGCATTCGCTGATTAAGGAGAGTCATCATGCGTTCACTACTTCTGTGGTTCCTCGGCATCCCAATCCCGATCATTATTTTGATTGCACTGTTTGTGCATTGATTGAGTGATTGATCAAATCCGCGCTGTTCTCCCCGAGGCAGCGCGGATTTTTTTCGTCTGGCCCAAAGTTGGTAAAGCATCTGCCTGGGGGCAGATGGTTTCGCCTTCGGCGACTTACTTTTAAAAAGCACCAAAAGTAAGCAAAAGTGCCTGCTCCTGGTTGGGCCCTTCCTTCGTCAGGGTTCCTTCACTCCGGTCCCGCTCCGTGGGCCCGCGCCGAACGGACATCCATGTCCTGACGGCGCTCTCGCCGCATCCATGCGTCTCGACCCACTCCGCGAGACCTCCGTTCAGCCTGCACCCAAGTCGCGATTGGCGGTGTCTGGACTTTCTGCGTACGAAGATCAAAAGCGCGTTTAAGCAGATCAAGAGCTTCCCGGCTGAAGCCGGTCCTACAATCAGCGCCGATCCCACTGACTGCGCGCGTTGCTTTTAGTGGGACCGGCTTTAGCCGGGAAGAGGCCAGCGCAGGCGCCAACAATTTTGCTGATCGCCCCCTACATGTGGGAGCGAGCTTGCTCGCGAATGCTGTATTCCAAACACCAGAAATCCGGTGAATGTACCGACCCCTTCGCGAGCAAGCTCACTCCTACAAGTCCTCAGCGTTTGATCTCCCTTGATCTGCCCATGATCGTGATCTGCTGTTGATCTTGATCTTCATACACAAAAAGCCCAGACGACACAAATCGCGACTTGGGTGCAGGCCGAACGCAGACGACGCGGAGTCGGCCGAGCGGCATGGATGCCGCGAGAGCGCCGCTAGGACATGGATGTCCGTTCGGCGCGGGCCGACGGAGCGTCGTCGGAGTGAGGGAACCCGACGAAGTCGGGCCAAACCGAGAGCAGGCACTTTTGCTTACTTTTGGTGCTTTTCAAAAGTAAGTCGCCGAAGGCGAAACGTCTGCCCCTAGGCAGACGCTTGTGATCTTGATCTTAAGCGCATTCAGCCACGCCATCGATCATGGCATCCCCAACCAGTTCGGCAGCGCCAGCGAAACGTATGGCACGTACGTCACCAGCAACAGAAATACCAGCAGGATCGACAGCCATGGCAACGCCGCGCGAATGGTCTCGCCCAACGTCAGACCGGTCACCGCGGACGTCACAAACAGGTTGAGCCCCACCGGAGGGTGGACCAGTCCGATCTCCATATTGACCACCATGACGATGCCCAGATGAATCGGGTCAATGCCGAGCTTCATCGCGATCGGGAAGAAGATCGGCGCGAGGATCAGGATGATGGCCGACGGCTCCATGAAGCTGCCCGCGACCAACAACACAATGTTCACCATGATCAGGAAGCCGATCGGAGTCAGGCCTTCGGAGATGACCCAGGCCGTAATCTGCTGCGGAATCTGCTCCGTCGTCAGGACGTGGGCGAACAGCATGGCGTTGGCGATGATGAACATCAGCATGATCGACAGCCGGCCGGATTCCAGCAGCACTTTCGGGCAGTCCTTGAAACTCATGTCCTTGTAGACGAACAGCGCGATGAACGCCGAATACACCGCCGCCACCGCCGCCGCTTCGGTCGGGGTGAACATGCCGCTGTAGATCCCGCCCAGAATGATGACCAGCAGCATCAGGCCCCAGAACGCCCGTTGCGCCGTGTGCAGCCATTGGCGAAAGGTCACCCGTGGCTGGGCAGGGAGTTTCTTGACCCGGGCGACGATGTAGATCACCACCATCAGCGCCAGACCCAACAGGATGCCGGGGATCACACCGGCAATAAACAGCTTGCCGACCGAGGTTTCCGTCGCGGCGGCGTACACCACCATCACGATGGAAGGCGGAATCAGAATGCCCAGCGTACCGGCGTTGCAGATGATCCCGGCGCCGAACTCCTTCGGATAACCGGAGCGGACCATGCCGGCAACGGCTATGGAACCCACGGCTGCAACGGTGGCAGGGGATGAACCGGACAACGCCGCGAACAGCATGCACGCCAGCACCGCCGCGATCGCCAGGCCACCACGAATGTGGCCGACGCAGGCGTTGGCGAAGTCGATCAGCCGCTGCGCGACCCCGCCGGTGGTCATGAAGGCGCCGGACAAGAGGAAGAACGGGATCGCCAGAAAGGTGTAGCTGTCAGAGGTTTCGAACAGTTTGATCGCCAGCGAACTCAACGAGTCCGGGCTGAACAGCAGGATCGAAACGGCGCCGGACAAGCCCAGGGAAATGGCGATGGGCACGCCCAGAAACATGAAAACGAACAGCAGCAGGAACAGGCAGATAACGGTCATCAGTGCTGCTCCTCGGCAGGGTTGGCGAGTTTGCTCGCTTCAGCCGCTTCGTCGGCCAGACCCAGACCGGTCTGCCGGTGCGTCCAGATGCGGTAGAGAATTTCCAGATAACGCGCAATCACCAGAGCAAAGCCGATCGGCACGATGACCGCGATGTAGGCGACTTTGATGCCGAACCGATCGAGATCCTCGGCACCGATGCCGGCCATGAACAGCGCTGCCACCCATTTGTAGCTGGCAACGAGGAACAGACCGGCGTACGCCAGGCAGCAGGCGCAGGCCAGCATGGCGAGGATTCGCTGGACCGGCTTGCTGGTTTTCTTGACCAGCGCGTCGACCCCCAGGTGGCCCGCCGTGCGCACGCCGTAGGAAATCCCGAAGAAGATCAACCAGCCAAACAGCGCTTTGGTCAGCGCCACGCTCCAGGTCATGCTCTGGGCGTAGCCCATCAGGTGGTCGCCGATGGCGGCGAAAAAGTCACTGCTTACCGCCCATTGATCGCTGAGGGAATAAAAAAGGGTGTAGATGTTATTCAACGCCACGTAGACGAACGTCACGAGGGTCATGGCAGCCAGCAGGAAGGCAATGATGCCCTCCTCCAGATGCTCCCAGAGTCGCGTCAGCGGGTGCATAAGCAGTCTCCGAACGAAGCCCGATGTAGCCAGGCATGGCGATGGCCGGGCAGGGAGACCACCCGATGATCGGGTGGCCGCCGGGCCGTCACGGTCTGTATCAAAAAGCGAAGGAAGGGCTCAAGGCGCCTTGTTCGAATCGTCGGCGGCCTTGATCAGGTCGGCACCGATTTCTTCGGAGAATTTGTCCCAGACCGGCTTCATGACGTCACGCCATTTGGCGCGCTGCTCGGGGGTGAGCGTCACGATTTCGCTGGTTTTGGAATCGATGATTTTCTGCTTGGCGGTCTGGTTCAGCGCCTCGGCCTGCTTGTTCACCTCGACGGTGACCTGATCCATGATCTTTTGCAGTTCGTCGCGCACGTCCGCCGGCAGGCCGTTCCAGAACTTGGAATTGGTGATCACCATGTAGTCGATCAGGCCATGGTTGGACTCGGTGAAGAACGGCTGCACCTCGTTGACCTTCTGGCTTTCGTAGTTCGACCAAGTATTTTCGGTGCCGTTGACCGTGCCGGTCTGCAGGCCCTGATAGACCTCGGCGAAGCTCATCTTGCGCGGGTTGGCGTGCAGGGCGACGAATTGGGCCTCGAGCACGCTGGAGGCTTGAACGCGGAATTTCAGGCCACGGGCATCTTTAGGTTCAACCAGCTTTTTGTTGGCGGACAGTTGCTTGAGGCCGTTGTGCCAATAGGCCAGGCCATGAATGCCCTTGTCGTCCATTGCGGTCAGCAACGCTTTGCCTTGAGGGCCCTGCTGGAAGCGGTCGACGGCGGCGAGGTCGTTGAACAGGAACGGCAGGTCGAAGATCTGCACTTTCTTGGTGTACTGCTCGAATTTTGCCAGGGAGGGCGCCAGCATCTGCACGTCGCCGAGCAACAGGGCTTCCATTTCCTTGCCATCGCCGAACAGCGAAGAGTTGGGATAGACCTCGACTTTGACCTTGTCTTTCAAGGCCGGGTCGGCGGCGACCATCTTCTGGAAAAGCAGCGCGCCCTGCCCCTTCGGCGTGTTTTCCGCCACCACGTGGGCGAACTTGATCGTGATCGGGTCAGCGGCCTGTGCAAGGCCGGCCACAGACACCGCGGCCGCGCAGAAAAGCGCTTTGGTCAGCTTCAACATTGATATCACCTTCTTATTTTTGTAGGAGCTTATGTTGGCGGGAGCAGGTAGAGCGCATTAGCGTAGTTCAACTCCACCATGACGAAGCCCCGGTGTTTAGAGAATCAGCATTTGTGTAAGCCGGCGTTCGGGGTTGATGAACGCGATGAGGCGTTAAACCGATCGCCGGCGGCGATGGGATTCACCCTGCCGCCAGCGCCAGCAACCGTTGAGCCCTGAGCAGCACCGGCGCGTCGACCATCTGCCCTTCCAGCTGAAACGCACCTGCACCCTTGGCCGCCGCGCTGGCCTTGATCACCTTCTGCGCCCATTTCAGGTCATCAGCGCTGGGGGTCAAGGCCGCATGAATCACCGGCACCTGGGCGGGATGGATGCACAGCGCGCCGCCGTAACCCATGTCGTAGGCGTGGCGAATGGCGCGGTGAAGGCCTTGAGGGTCACCGATGGCCGGGTGCACGCCGTCCAGCGGTGGCAACAGGTCAGCACCCCGAGAATGCAGTTGCACCGACATCCGCGCCTGATCGAGAAACATCTGCGCGGCGTGGGTGCCGCTGTTGAGGTTCAGGTCCAGCGCCAGGTCGAGCCCGCCAAACGACAAACGCTCGACCCCCTCGGCATGGGCGATCTGCTCCAGGGCCAGCAGGCCTTTGGCGCTCTCAATGATCGGCAGGACCGGTTTGCCGGTCTGCCAGACCGCCCCGACGTGAGCGGCGCTTTCGACTTTCGGCAGCAGCACCCCGGCGACGCCCGCGTGCTGCCGGCAAAACACCAAGTCATCGGTATGTTCGGCATGAGCCGGCGCATTCACGCGCACCCATACGCAGGCCTGGGGGTTGTCGTTCAGGAAGGCCGCGAGATTGTCCCGCGCCTGCCGCTTGAGGGGTTCTTCGACAGCGTCTTCAAAATCGACGATCACCGCATCGGCGCCGGCCGCCAGGGCTTTGGCAAAACGATCGGGGCGGCTGCCGGGGACGAACAGAGCGGAGCGGATGAGGGTGTGGGCCATGTCGGTGTCCTGAGAGTGTCCTGTGGGAAGGGGTGCGCCGCGCAAAAGAGCCTTTTGCAGAAACAGGCGCTAGACCACTCCGCCCGCCGCCATCCGCGTCTGGTCTTGCGCCGAAAATCCCAGCTCGTCGAGGATGCTGCCGGTGTGCTGACCCAGGCCCGGCACCCCGTCCATGCGCGGCGTAAATGCAGTGTTGTGGCCCGGCGGCAGCAGCGACGGCAGCGGGCCGGACGGGCTGTCGACTTCGCGCCAGCGGTCACGGGCCTTGAGCTGCGGATGGTCCCAGACGCCTTGCATGTCGTTGACCCGGGCGTTGGCGATCTGCGCGTCTTCCAGACGGGCAACCACGTCATCGACGCTCAATGAGGCGAAGCCGTCGACGATGATCTGCCGCAGAACCTCACGGTTTTCCGAGCGTTTGAAGTTCGCCGAAAAGCGTTCGTCGGTGGCCAGCGCCGGATCGAGCAGGACCTTCTCGCAGAACAGCGCCCATTCGCGTTCGTTCTGCAGGCCCAGCATGATCGTGCCGCCCCCGCCCGTGGGAAACGGCCCGTAAGGATAGATCGTCGAGTGGGACGCACCGGCCCGGGGCGGTGGCGGCGCGCCGTTGTAGGCGTAATACATCGGGTAGCCCATCCACTCCACCAGACTTTCGAGCATGCTGACGTCGATGCGGCTGCCTTCCCCGGTTTTGTCCCGCAGCATCAGCGCCGACAGAATCCCGGTGTAGGCGTACATGCCGGCAGCGATGTCGGCGATGGAGCAACCGGCCTTGGCCATCCCGTTTTCGCCGGGGCCACCGGTGACCGACAGGAAGCCGCCTTCGCTCTGAATCAACAGGTCGTAGGCCTTTTTCTTCTCATAGGGCCCGCCTTCGCCGTAGCCGGAAATGTCACAGACGATCAGTCGCGGAAAACGCGCGTGCAACGCTTCGAATGACAGCCCCATGCGAGCAGCGGCGCCGGGCGCCAGGTTCTGCACCAGCACGTCGGCCTTGGCGAGCAGCGACTCAAGAATGTCGCCGGCCTCCCCCTGCTTGAGGTCCAGGGTCAGGCTTTCCTTGGAGCGATTGGTCCAGACGAAATGCGAGGCCAGGCCGTCGACGCGCTGGTCGTAGCCACGGGCGAAATCGCCGACACCGGGGCGCTCGATCTTGATCACGCGGGCGCCCAGATCCGCCAGTTGGCGTGTGCAGAACGGCGCCGCGATGGCGTGCTCAAGACTGACGACGGTGATGCCGTCCAGAGGACGCGGGGGTTGTTGAGTCATGTTCGTAAACCTCTTCAAATCCCCTGTAGGAGTGAGCTTGCTCGCGATAGCATTTTGTCAGTCAGGGCTGATGGGGCTGACACACTGCAATCGCGAGCAAGCTCACTCCTACAAGGGTTGGCGTTCGCCCTAGATCAAAGTGACCAAATCCTGCGCATCGCGCAGTTGCCAGACCCGCTGGATCAATGCCGTGCCCTGCTCCACCGTGCGTGCGCCGGAGAACGCCAGCAGGCGCTGAACCTTGTCCTCCAGCTCAGGCCGCGACAGGGTGTTGCCCGGGTCGCCTTTCGGCTCATCGATGCCGGCGTTGATGGTGCGGCCATCGGTGGTGGTCACGATCACCCGACCCAGCCAGCGCGCGGGATAGGCGCCATCGACCTCCGGGTCCAGCTCCATCGTGACTTTTTCGCGGAAAGCAGCGACGTCGGCATCGGTCAGGGCCAGGTCGCGGAACTCGATCAACTGCGCACTGCCGTGAACCGCGATCAGCCCGAGCACCGCGCCCATGGAAAACTTGGCCTGGTGCACGGTCTGCGGCACATCGACCCGGCCGAGCACATCGATGGCGCCCTGATGAACCCGCGTGACCACCTTGGCGATCTGGTCATGGCGCAGGCCTTCGCGCTGCATCAGGTGCAGCAAGGCATCGGCCGCCGGATGGGTGTGGCGGCACGACGCGTGAAACTTGAACGAGGTCTCGATCAACGCCCATCGGCTGCCCAAACGGTCGGACAGCTTGGCGGGATCGCTGTCCCTGGACATCCCTGCGGCCATGCCCTGATCGCCTTCGAGAATATTCCGCGCGCCGGTCAGGCCGTCTTCGGTGAGGTACGCCGCCAGCAGACCATCGGCGGCGGCCTTGGCGGTGTGCAGCTGTTTGGAATCCGCCGCGTCACGCAGAAACTCCCACAGCCCGGCGGCCTGGGTGCCCGCCGTGCCCAGCAGGTTGATGAACTGCTCTTTGTCGAAGTTCAGCAGCTTGCCGACGCCGACCGCAGCAGCGAGGGTGCCAACCGTCGCGGTGGTGTGGAAGATGCGGTAGTGGGAGCGGCCCATGAATTCGCCGATGCGGATGCCGGCTTCATAACCGGCGACCGACGCCAGCAATACATCCTGCCCGGTCTTGCCGAGGTCCTGGGCCGCTGCGAGCACAGCCGAGAACACCACGGTCGCGGGGTGCAGCACCGAACTGTTGTGCAGATCGTCCTGCTCGACCAGGTGCGAAGACGCCCCGTTGACCAGCGCGGCGAAGTACGCGGAGGTGCCGCGACCGCTGACCAGAATCTTCGCCTTGCCCTCTCGCGGGCCCATGCGTTCGGCGTAGCGCTCGAACAGCGGAATCGGCCGCGCGCCCTGGCTGGCCAGCGCCGAGCCGATCCAGTCGAGGAACAGGTCTTCGGTGCGGTCCAGCACGACGCCGGGAATCTGCTCGTAGGTCAGCTCGGCGAGGAAACCCGCCAATGCCTGGGTATGGCTCATTTCGGCGTCCTCAGAAGCTGCGTGGCAGGTCGAGCAGGTGCTCGGCAACGTAGGAAAGAATCAGGTTGGTGGAGATCGGCGCCACCTGATACAGACGGGTTTCGCGGAATTTGCGCTCCACGTCGTACTCGCAGGCGAAGCCAAAACCACCATGGGTTTGCAGGCACGCATTGGCCGCTTCCCATGAGGCTTTTGCCGCGAGGTATTTGGCCATGTTGGCGCTGGCACCGGCGTTCTTGCCGCTGTCGTATTCCTCGCAGGCACGCCAGCGCATCAGGTCGGCCGCTTCGATTTCGATGTGCGCCTCGGCGATGGGAAACTGCACGCCCTGGTTCTGACCGATCGGGCGGCCGAACACCACGCGATCACGGGCATAAGCGGCGGACTTTTCAATGAACCAGCGGCCGTCGCCAATGCACTCGGCGGCGATCAATGTGCGCTCGGCGTTGAGGCCGTCGAGGATGTAGCGGAAGCCCTTGCCTTCCTCGCCGATCAAACTGTCGGCGGGCAGTTCGAGGTTGTCGAAGAACAGTTCGTTGGTTTCGTGGTTGACCATGTTGGCGATGGGCTGAACGGTCAGGCCGTTGCCGATGGCATCCCGCAGGTCGACGAGGAAGATCGACATGCCTTCGGACTTTTTCGTCACTTCCGCCAGCGGCGTGGTGCGCGCCAGGAGGATCATCAAATCGGAATGCTGCACGCGGGAGATCCAGACCTTCTGGCCGTTGATCACGTACTTGTCGCCCTGCTTCACCGCCGTGGTTTTGATCTTGGTGGTGTCGGTGCCGGTGCTCGGTTCGGTCACGCCCATGGATTGCAGGCGCAGTTCGCCGCTGGCGAGCTTGGGCAAGTAATAGCTTTTCTGCGCGTCGCTGCCGTGACGCAACAGGGTGAACATGTTGTACATCTGGCCGTGCACGGTGCCGGAATTGCCGCCGCAGGCGTTCACTTCTTCGAGTATCACCGAGGCTTCCGCCAGGCCCAGACCGGAGCCGCCATATTCTTCGGGGATCATCGCCGACAGCCAGCCTTCATCGGTCAGCGCTTTGACGAAGGCTTCCGGGAAACCTTTCTGTTCATCGATCTTGCGCCAGTACTCGGCCGGAAACTGCGCACACAGCGCGCGCACGCCGTCACGGATGGCATTGAGGTCTTCGTTTTCGTAGGGATTCATGGTGTCCACTCGCATCGGCCGGCGGCCATGGGATCGGCGCGCCTGGCTGTGTAAAGGAAGGATTCAGTCAAAAACGACTTCGGCGCTCTGGGCGACGCCGGCAGCATTGCCGGCCCACAGCTGCGCCTTGCCCGGTTCAACGATTCGTCCGCCGACGCGGAAGGCAGCAGGCACGTTCAACGGGCGCACGCCGCGATAGGCGAAATGCCGCACGCGCTTGTCGGGGTTGGCGCGAATGAATGCGCGCAGGTTGAAGGTGGCGATCATCGGCCCGTGCACGACCAGGCCGGAATAGCCTTCGGTGCCGGTGACGTAGGGATAGTCGTAGTGAATGCGGTGGCCGTTGAAGGTCACGGCCGAATAGCGGAACAACAGGGTCGGCGTCGGCTCGATGACCTCGCTCCACTCGCCCTGCTCTGGCGCGTCACCGCTGTTGAGCTTTGGCGGATTGGGCTCGCGGTAAACGATGTCCTGCTCATCACGCACGCACAGCTCGCCGTGTTGCGAGTAATCGTGGTGCACCGTCACGAACAGCAGCGAGCCGGTGCGGCCGTGCTTTTCCTCGATGTGCAGAATGGTCGACAGGCGATGGGCATCGGCGCCGACTTTCAGCGGCTGAATGAACTCGACGCGGCCACCGGCCCACATGCGGTTGCGATTGTCCGCAGGGGGCAGAAAGCCGCCACGGACCGGGTGGCCGTCACCGCCGAGTTGCGTTTCGAACACCGGCTCCTGGAAAAAACACCATTGCCACAGCGGCGGCAGTGGATCACCCACAGCGGGCGTGGGCTCGCCAAAGGTGGCTGCGATGCGCTTGATCAGGTTGACGCTCAGATGATCCTGGGCTTGTTCGGTGCGGCCAATCCAGTCCGTAAAATTCACGGATGACTCTGCAGCGCTCATGGGCGGCAACCCTCTGGGTTTGTTGTTATGGCCCGATCATGGAAGTGCGCCGGCATTCTGTGAATTTGCATTTGCGTATAGCGGCGTTCGGGTATGCTGAACGCCTTATGCAACGTCCGGACACCTACCATGCATTTCGACCTGGCTGACTTGCGCCTCTTCATTCACATCGGCGAATCACCGAGCCTGACCCAGGGCGCGCGCCGGGCGTTTCTCTCTCCAGCAGCTGCCAGTGCGCGGATCAAGGCGCTGGAAGGCCAACTCGGCACGCGCCTGCTGTACCGCGACAGCCGTGGCGTCGAACTGACCCCCGCCGGTCAGCGCCTGCTCAAACACGCGCGACTGATCATGAGCCAGGTGGATTACCTGAAAAGCGAGTTCACCCAGTACGGGACTGATTCGGCCGGGCACATTCGCATCTTCGCCAACACCACCGCCGTCACCGAGTTTCTGCCTGAAGTGCTGGCCGGGTTTCTGGCGAAACGGCCCGGCGTCACGGTGGATCTGCAAGAGCGCCTGTCCCGAGACATCGTGCGCGGCGTGCTCGACGGCAGCACCGACATGGGCATCATCGCCGGGCCGGTGGAAGCCGCGGGTTTGCAGGTCATCCACTTCAGCACCGACCGGCTGGTACTCATCGTGCCGGTGGGCCATGAGCTGGCGGCCGAGAAAAAAGTCACGTTCAAGCAGACCCTGGCGTTCCAGCACACCGGCCTGCACGAAGGCAGCACGCTGCTGAGTTTCCTGCGCGATCACGTTGAGCGGCTGGGGCAGAGCCTGTCGTTGCGGATTCAGGTGTCTAGCTTCGAAGCCATCTGCCGGATGGTGGAAGCCGGGGTGGGCATCGGGGTCATCCCGGAGTCGGCGGCGTCGCGGCACAGCCGGACGATGGAGCTGGTGACCATCGAGCTCGACGAACCCTGGGCGGTGCGCGAACGGAGCATTTTGGTCCGCGAACTGGACGCCCTGCCGGGGGTGGTCAGGGCGTTGATTTCGGTGTTGTTGCCTGCGCCCGAAGCTGAAACCGAGCCCGCGACGTCCAAAGCGTAATCAGATCCAGACGTCGTTTTGCGCGGTGCGCTCGTTGGTGTTGTCACCGGTGTTGATCACGCCGCTAGGCTCAATCAGCATCAGTTTCACTTCCTTCTCGGCGTAAGGTTTGTGCTCGACGCCCTTAGGGACTACGTACAACTCGCCCGCATTTAGCTCGACGAAACCGTCGCGAAAATCGATGCGCAAGCAGCCTTCGATCACGATGAAGGTTTCGTCGGTGTCAGCGTGGCTGTGCCAGAGAAACTCCCCTTCCAGCCGCGCCAGCTTGAACTGGTAGTCGTTCATCTGCGCGATGACTTTAGGCTGCCACTGCTCGGTGAACAGGCTGTATTTCTGGGCGAAATTGATGGGGGTGTGTTGGGTTTTGGACGTGGACACGAGGGCGGCTCCGAAGGGTTGATGTCGGGCCAATCTAGAGCGCGGGGTGGGTGGGGTCTTGTACGTTATTGCACGGTGGCGGGTGGGTTGGTGTTGCGGTGCTTCACCTGACGCCTTCCCGGCTAAAGCCAGTCCCACTGAAACACCGCGCACTTATAGTGGGACCGGCTTCAGCCGGGAAGAGGCCCTCATGGACGCCATCCATTTTGCGGCGCGACGCCTGACGCCTTCCCGGCTGAAGCCGGTCCCAATGAAACACCGCGCACTCATAGTGGGACCGGCTTTAGCCGGGAATAGGCCGGTGTGTACGCCATCCATTCTGCGGAGTTGCAACTGACGCTTTCCCGGCTAAAGCCAGTCCTATAACGCAGGGTGTCAGGAGGTACCCGGTCCCACAAGGTGTACAGCCTTCCCAGCCAAGGCCAGTCCCACCAAGGGCGTTCGATCCGCTATGCGCCTGCTCGCAACATCTTCAACCACCGCCCCGGCGGATAGCCGAAGGTCTTCACGAAATGCCGTGTCATGTGGCTCTGGTCGGAGAACCCCGCCATCACCGATGCGTCGCTCAGCGAAACCCCCAACGCTATCGAATGCCGCACCAGGTCCAGCCGGCGCAGGGTCAGGTAGCGATAGGGCGTGGTGCCGAACAGCACGCGGAAATCCCGCGACAGGCGCCAACGATCGGTGTCGCTGGCCTGTTCCAGATCAGTGAGGCTCACGCCCTGCTCCAGACTGGCCATGAGCATTTCCCGCGCACGTTGCGCGCCGGCGTAGTTGACGCTCTGGCGGCCCTTGCGCACACCGGCGGCCCCTTGCAGGGCGATGGCGAGGTCGTAGATCGCGTCGTCCAGTTCCAGAGGGTCCAGCGCGTTATTCAGATCGGACAGCAGCGCCTGCGTCGCCCTGAACAGGCGCGGATCATTCGACGTTCCACCCTTGATGAACGGCAGCGGCTTGCCGCCGAGCACCTGCTGAATCATCGCCGGTTCCAGATAGAACATCCGGTAGCGAAAACCGTCTTCGGTCCCGGCATGGCCATCATGGGCTTCGTCGGGATGCAACACCATCGTCTGCCCCGGCAGGTTGTTGACCCGTTCCTTGCCGTACTGAAAGCTCTGCACCCCCGACATCGTGTGGCCGATGGCGTAGGTGTCGTGGCGGTGCATCTCAAAACCGTGGCCATGGAAAAACGCCTCGATCCGCTCGATCTGCGGCAGCGGCGCGGCACGCAGCACCCAGTCCTGTGCGGAATGAGTGAGGTGGGCGTCTTCGTCTGCATGTGAGTCCATCGGCAGCGCTCGCGGCAGTGGACGGCAGGTGCTTTGAGAGGACACCGGCCGCCGTCGTGAAAAAAGCTAACCGGGCTGCTTGAGCAGCGCCGCCGATGCATTGGACGCATGCACCGGCGCAGGCTTCTCGTTGAGCAAATTCTGAATCGCCTGGCTGTACGCTTCGCGCCCGAGATTCATGCTGTTGTTGTGGTTGCCGCCCGGCACCATCAGCAGGTTCTTCGGCGCCTGCGCCGCGTCGAACAGCGCTTCGCTGAACTGCGGCGCGACGAACTGATCCGCCGTGCCATGCACGATCAGCACCGGCATATGCACGTCGGCGATCTTGTCGATGGAGTCGAATTTCTGCGAGACCAGCCAGCGCACCGGCAACGAGGTGCGTTTGCTGGCGACGGAAGACGCGACGTCGGCGAGGTTGGTGAAGGTCGATTCGATGATCAGCCCCCGCGCCTGAATGGGCTCATCACCTTTTTGCGCATCCCGGCCCAGTTCGGCGGCCAGATCGACGGCCACTGCGCCCCCCAGCGAATGCCCGTAGATCAGGCGCTTTTGCGGGTCGGGTTGAATCTGCTTCAAGCGCTCCCAGGCGATGCGCGCGTCTTCATAGACCGACGCTTCCGACGGCAACTGGCCCTTGCTCTGGCCAAAACCGCGGTAGTCGATGGCGAGGATGGAAAAGCCCAGGGCGCGCAGTTGTTCGATGCGGAACAACTGGCCGGTGAGGTTCCAGCGCGAGCCATGCAGATAAAGAATGGCCGGTGCGTCCTTCTTCTCCGAAGGCCACCACCAGGCATGAACGTTCTGCCCGAGGCCGAACGATGGCCCCTTCAGCTCAAGCTCTTGCACATCGGACGGCAGGCCGTGGTACCAGCTCGCCGTGCCGGGCTCGATCATGAAGACCAGCTCACGCTCCTTATGCTGCAACGCCGCGCAACCGACCGGCAGACCGACGACGATCAGCACCATGCACAGCCAGAAAAACCAGCGGGCCTTGAGCCGCGACAGGGAGAATGTTCGCATTGAGAAAGGTGTCCGGTGCAGAAGTGAATGCACCGGCAGTTTGCCATTCATTGGCGGTGTGGGTCCTGCTCTTTTAGGCGAAAGGCTTCTGTCGAAAGGCATTCTGTCGAAAGGCCCGCCCACATCAGGGACGGTGACCTGCGATGCTCAGCGCCCGGCCCCGCCCCACCTAGCAGGATCAGTAACCCGAGCCCGACGCCGCCGCACCACTGACGATCGCGATCCCGGAGCTGGTCCCCAGCCGCGTAGCGCCCGCTTCGATCATCGCCACCGCCGTCGCATAATCACGCACGCCGCCGGAGGCTTTCACGCCAACACTCTGGCCCACGACTTTACGCATCAGGGCGACGTCTTCCAGGGTCGCGCCGCTGCGGCTGAAGCCGGTGGAGGTCTTGACGAAAGCCACGTTAAGGTCACGGCAGATCTCGGCGGCGCGGGTTTTCTGCGCATCGTCCAGCAGGCAGGTTTCGAAGATCACCTTCAGCGGCACCGCGCCACAGGCATCTTTGACGGCAGCGATGTCGTCGCGCACCTCGTCAAACAGGCCGTCCTTCAACCCGCCGATGTTCAGGACCATGTCGATCTCGCCCGCGCCAGCCGCGATGGCCTGCTTCGCCTCGAAAGCCTTGGTGTCGCTCAGCCCGGCGCCCAGCGGGAAACCGACCACGGCGCAGACCTTGACGGCCTGGCCTTCCAGCATGGAAGCGGCATAGGGCACCTGGCCAGAATTCACGCACACCGAATAGAATCCGTGCTCCTGCGCTTCGCGGCACAGGGTTGCGATCTGCTCGCGGCTGGCGTCGGCGGCCAGCAAGGTGTGGTCGATGTACTGGGCGAGTGCTGCGGGTTCGATCTTCATGGCCAATCGTTTCCTGATAGTAAGGCGGTAACCAGCGACACGCTTTAAGCTTCATGCCTGAGCGCATCATTTTATGTTGTAAATATAACAATGAATGTTATTTTTTTACCATATCCATTCGACAATCGGAATGCCCGTGGACAGTAAAAAATCCGACCGTATCAAGCTGATCCAGCAAGCCCTGCAAGATCAGAAGGCCATTCACCTGAAGGAAATGGCCGCCCTGCTGGACGTTTCGGAGATGACCCTGCGTCGCGATCTGACCCGGCACCCCGACAAATTCCACCTGTTGGGTGGGCATATCACCCTGGCGTTTGATCCGTCCGAGGCCAGTGATTACAAGGTCACCGAGCAAGGCACCCGCCACGTCGAGGAAAAGCGCCGGGTCGGCAAGCTCGCCGCCGCATTCATTCAACCCGGCGACACGGTGTTTTTCGACTGCGGCACGACGATCCCTTTCGTCATCGACTTCATCCCGGACGAGCTGGAATTCACCGCCGTGTGCAATTCACTCAACGTCCTGCTCAAGCTGCAGCAGAAGCCCAACTGCTCCATCGTGCTGTGCGGCGGCACCTTTCACCGCAAGAATCAGGTGTTCGAGCACCACAGCGAAGCGACCATTCTGGACGGCATCCGCCTGACCTGGGCGTTCGTGTCAGCGGCCGGGGTCAGCGACGAGCTGGGCGTGACCTGCTTCAACTTCAACGAAGTGGAGGTGAAGCAGAAGGTTCTGCGGCAAGCCCGGCACTGTATGTTGCTGGCCGATCATTCCAAGTTCGATGCCGTGCGCACGGCGCATTTCGCGACATTGCAGGACTTCCATGTGGTGGTGAGCGACAAGAAGCTGCCGAAAGCGTATCGGGATCTGATTGAGGGGTATGGGGCGCGTTGGGTGGTTTGATCAGTCCTGAATTCGCGTCGCCTGGAATACCGAATTCGCGAGCAAGCTCGCTCCCACAGGGTGTCGCGTACAGCCGGATTCCCGCGTCGGATACAACATTTGTGGGAGCGACCGGGGTGGCGCTCCACCTTGCTCGCGAAGAGGCCTTCAGCGTTTCAAATCCCCTTCCAGCTTCTGCACCTCTTCAGCCCCCAGATACCCCGTCGTCACGCTGAACGACGCGCTCTCCCCTGCGCTCAACTGGCGCACATTCCCTTTGGCCTTTTCCGCCAGATACCCCTCGGGCTCACAGGTCGCCGGCAGCACAAATGCGGCCACCTGCTGATCAGCGTTGTGCAGGATCCAGCGCGCCGCATGATCGAACTGCACCGGCTGATACCGCGTATAGAACGCCGGGCCTTCCGGGTGCTTGAGCAGAAAATGCGCATTGCCCTGACCATCCGCGTGGACGCCCTCGAAGAAGCAGACGATCTCCGGGTCGTACAACTCAGGCGTGTTCAGGCTTTCCAGCCGCGAAGGGTCTTCCGTCAGCTCGGCCATGTACGACGACCACGCCGGCGTCGGCTTGACGTGAGCCGGCACGCTGCTGCGAACCCGCGTGCGCGCCATGCCCAATGGCTCGACGAAACGTCCGCCGTCGACGTAGGCGTAATTCATGTGCGCCATGTACATCAGCTCCATCGGCTTGCCGGCCAGGTTGCGCACGTCCATGCCGATGTCGAACAGCGCCGAACCCGGCCGCAAGGTCACGCTGGGCCTGGCGCTATAGTGGTCGCCAAAGCCCATCACGTATTCGTACTCGCCGCCGATGCGCAGAAACGCGCCGCCCGCGTCCTCGCCGACTTCCAGCCAGGCACTGTCCATCGGCGCGCAGGGCATTTCGCCGTGCAACCGATGATCGTCTTCCGGCGTCGGGCAGCCGTTGCGCAAAATCCCGCTGTGGAACATGAAGCAGCCGTAGGTGCCGATCACCGTCGGGCTCGGGCGTGGCTGCTCGAACATGTTGCGCATGGTCAGGTCGCAGCCATCGAACACCGCTGACCAGACCATTTGCCCCTGATAAGGCAGCACAACGACCCGGCCGCGATCGTTCTCCAGCGCCAGGGCTTTCACGCCGCTGGGATAGGTCCAGGCCAGCACGCGAAAGTCCGCGGATTCAAGCAGCGTCTTTTCATCGCCGCTGAACAGCTCCGGGTACAGGGAAACCGTGGTGCGCTTTTCGGTGCCCCTCATGATGCCGTCACCGCACCAGCCGGTGCCTGGGCCGGCAGCGGATCACGCATGCATTTAATGGCATAAGCGACGATCGCCACAAAGCACAGCAGTGGCACGGTGTAGGCGATCTGCATGTTTCCGCCGGTGGCGTCGGAGAGCAGACCCTGGAAGATCGGCATCACGCCGCCGCCCACAATACTCATCACCAGCAGCGAACCGCCGACCCCGGTGTCCTCACCCAGACCGTCGATGGTCAAGCCATAAATGGTCGGCCAGCACGGACCGAGGAAAATACTCACACCCACGGCCGCATACACCGCGCTGATGTTCGGCACCAGAATCGTGTAGGCTAGCAGCACGATGGCCAGCACGCCGTAGATCGCCAGCACCTTGGCCGGGGACATTTTGCGCATCAGCAGGTTGGCGACCATCTTGCCGACGAAGTACGCGGCGAAGGTGGTCAGCAGGAACCAGGAGGCGCTGCGTTCGTTCATCCCGCCCATCTGCATCGCCAGGCGAATGGTGAAACTCCACACGCCCACTTGCGCGCCGACATACAGAAACTGCGCCAGCACGCCGAAGGTGAAGCGCGGGTTGCGCCACAGACGCGACAGGCTCTGGCCGATGCTGCTCGATTTGACGTTGGCCGTGACCTTGCCCTTGCACGCCGGGAACTTGGTGAACGCGATCAGCACGAACATCAGCACCAGCACTGCGATCATCCATTTATACGGCAGCAGCGTCGACTGGATCATCTGCAATTGCTGAACTGCGGCTTCCGAGGCGCTCATCTGCGTCAACTGCTCGCGGGTAGCGTCGGTGTCCTTGAACATCACGAAGCTGCCGACGTACACGCCGGTCATCGCGCCGAACGGGTGAAAGGTCTGGGAAATGTTCAGGCGACGGGTGCCGGTTTCACGGGGGCCCATCAGCGTCGAGTAGGTGTTGCAGGCGGTTTCGAGGAAGGCCAGGCCGGCGGCGATGACGAACAGCGCCATCAGGAACATGCCGTATTTGGCCATCGATGCCGCGGGGAAGAACAGCGAGCAGCCTGCCATGTACAGCACCAGGCCGATGAGGATGGTGGTCTTGTAGCTGAAACGTCTGACGACCATCGCTGCCGGAATCGCCACGAAGAAGTAACCGAGGTAGAACGCCGATTGCACGAACGAGGTCTGCACATCGCTGAGCAGGAAGGCTTTCTTGAAGTGGGCGATGAGCACGTCGTTCATGCTCGCGGCCGCTGCCCACAGCGCGAAGCAGCAGCACAGCAGGAGGAAGGCGAACCACGGCGTGCGGTTCAGATAGAACCCGTCCGGTGATTGTTGGAGCGCGGGCTTTGTCATTGTTGTTCTCCGGGAAGTACAGGGAATACCCCGCCCCACCGATCAGGCGATCGGCAGGGCGCGGCGGCTCAAAGGGTGTCGAGAAAGTGGCCGAACGCGGCAGCGTCCGGGTAGGAACTCTGGGTGCCGAGGCCGGTGACCGAGCAGGCGGAATAGGCCACCGCGCGGGTCATGGCGTTGCGCATGTCGCCGTCTTCGCTCCAGTGGCGGGCGAAGCAACCGATGAACGCGTCGCCGGCGCCCGTGGTGTCGCGGGCATCGACCTTGATGCCTTCGACGCGAAATTCGCCTTCTTCGCCGACGTACAGCGCGCCCTTTTCACCCAGGGTGATGATGACGTGACGAATCCCGTCCTGCACCAGCTGCAGGGCGGCCGCGCGGGCGGATTCGATGGAGTCGACAGTCTGGCCAGTGATCAGCGCCAGCTCGGTCTCGTTGGGAATGAAGAAATCCAGCTGCGACAGGTGCTCGCGGCTCAAGCCCTTCACGGCAGGCGCAGGGTTGAGCAGCACCGGGATGCCGTTGGCCTTGGCGAATTCGATGGCGTAGTAGACGGTATCCAGCTCGATTTCCAGTTGCAGCACGATGAGCGTGCAGTCGCGCAAGGCGGCCTGGGCAGCGTCGATGTCCGCAGGTTTCAGGTGCGCATTGGCGCCTTTGACGATGAGGATGCTGTTGTGGGAATCGCTCTGCACGAAGATCGGCGCTACACCGCTGGAAACGCCGGGCACGCGCTGGACGAACTGGGTATCGATGCCATAACGCTTGAAATTGGCCAAGGTGTTGTCGGCGAACATGTCGTCACCGACCTTGCTCAGCATCAACACGTCAGCGCCCAGCTTGGCCGCCGCAACCGCCTGATTGGCACCCTTGCCGCCGCAGCCCATGGCGAAATTCGGTGCTTCGAGGGTCTCGCCCTGCGCCGGCATCCGGTCGATGTAGGTGATCAAATCCACCATATTGCTGCCAATGACCGCGATCTTGTTCATGTGTGTGTGAGTACCTTGTTCACGCGCCGGGCCCGAAAGACGAGCCGCTTTCGCGGTTTTATTTTTGTTATTTAAATAACATTTTGTGTGACTATTCAACCTATTTCTTCCGAGGGAGACATGCGGCTTGGCGCCTGAGGCACATGTCGTTCAAAGGAAGCGGGTTGGAAGCCCTGAGGCAGAGCGATTGCAGCCACTGGTCGTACAGACCATGGATTCGCGCAAACGTTTGCGATGGAGATAAAACATCATCGAACTTTGCGCAGTTGAAAGAACTGAGGGAGGAGATTTGCCCGCAAAAACCCTGCGGGCCGGGCGCTGTATCTGGATAAGGAAACCACTACATCAGGAAATACAGCAGCAGAATATTCGCCACCATCATCGCCAGCGCCGTGGGAATCTGCGCTTTGATCACGGCGTATTTGTCAGGCAGTTCCAGCAACGCTGCGGGAATCAGGTTGTAGTTCGCGGCCATCGGCGTCATCAGCGTGCCGCAGTAACCCGAGAACATACCGATCGCGGCCATGACCGCCGGGTTGGCGCCATACATGCCCACCAGTACCGGCACGCCGATGCCGCCGGTCATCACCGGAAACGCGGCAAAACCGTTGCCCATGACGACGGTGAACAGCGCCATGCCGAGCACATACACCATCACCGCGACGAGGCGGAAATCCAGGTTGATGTAGGCCGTGGCCAGATGCGCCACGGCCTTGCCGACGCCCGCGTCATTGAACACCAGCCCGAGCATCGCCAGCATCTGCGGCAATACCAGCGCCCAACCCAGCGCTTCGGTCAGGCGCCGCGATTCGCGCATGGCCTGCACGGGCGTATCGCGGGTCAGCCAGCAGGCCAGAGCCAGCGCTACCAGACTGCCAATCCCCAGGGACACGAAGGTGCTGTTGGCCGGGTCCAGCAGAAAGACGTCGCCAAACTTGATGTTCTTCAGCAGCACCGCGCCAATCACGGTGACCAGTGGAATCGCCAGCGCCGGAATGAACAGCTTGTTCTTCAAGCGCCCTGCACTCTCCCGCCGCGCCCGGTCGTTGAGGTTCTCATGCTGGCCAAAACCCACGCCGCCGAACCCGGCGATCACCGCCATGACGATCACGCCGACGCCCACCCACACCGGCGGCAGTTTCTCGCCGACCAGAAACGCGATGGCGAACAAGCCCCAGAACAACCCCGTGGTCCAGCGCTTGGGATTGCTCCGATCGGTCGCGGTCATGAACGCGGTGATCGCCAGGATCACGCCCGCCAGCCAGTACAGGTATTGAATGGAAATGATCATCGCGCCAGCTCCTTGTCGACCGCGGAGGCCGGCGTCAGCACCGTCAATTCACGATTCAGGCGCTGATCGAAACGGTGCAGGCGGATGGCGTGGATGACGAATGCGCAGATGGCTGTCGGGATCCCCCAGAACGCGATGTGCATCGGGTCGACATCAATGCCGGAGCCGAGCAGGAAGGTGTGCATCAACGCAATCGCACCGAAGGCGACGAAGATGTCTTCGCCGAAGAACAGCCCGACATTGTCGGTCGCCGCGCACAATGCCAGCAGCTTGATGCGCAACGCCTCGGGGAGCTTGCCGAAACGCGATTCAGCGGCGCCTTCGGCCATGGGCGCGAGCAACGGCCGCACCATCTGCGGATGGCCGCCGAGACTGGTCAGCCCCAGGGCTGCAGTGGTTTCCCGCACGAAGAGATACGCGATCAACAGGCGTCCGACCGTGGCGCCAGTGAACCGGGCGATCCAGTTCTGCGCATGCAGACGCAGGCCGTGGCGTTCAAGTAAACCGATCACCGCCAGGGGCAAGAGGATGATCAGCGGCAGCGTGCGCGTTTTGATGAAGCCTGTGCCGATGGTCGCCAGGATGGTCTCCAGCGGCATGCTGGCGGCAAGGCCGGTGGCCAGGGCGGCGAGCGCCACGACCAGCATCGGGTTGAAACGCAGGACGAAGCCCAGAACGATGACCAGCACGCCAAGCAGCGGCCAGAGGTTGATAGCGGTTTGCATGATGGGGGACTCTCGTTGGCAGTGGCGGTACCTTGCTGGGGCACGAATGAGGAACGTGTTCGAGAAACGAGCGATCGCGGCACCTGTGCTAAACGAAGTGAGAGTGCTGCTGCCCCATGGCACCGCAGTCAACGCCGGGGCGTCCAACGGGAAAAACCCGCTATGGCCCATAAGATTTTCTGTTGCCGGGGTGGCATGCAACCTGCTGTTCCAGTGCTCACTTTGCACAGGTCGTGCCGCCAGCGTCTGCCGGCCACACCTCTTCCTTTACGTGCGCCGGCGCCCAATTGCTCAAGGAAATCCATCGGTGAATCTCAAGTTTCTGGAAACCTTCGTCTGGGTCGCGCGGCTGAAAAGCTTTCGCCTGACGGCGGAAAAACTGTTCAGCACCCAGGCCTCCATCTCCAGCCGCATCGCCGCGCTGGAGGACGAAATGGGCGTGCGCCTGTTCGTGCGGGATTCCAGGGGCGTGTCGCTGACGCAAGAGGGCGCGCGCGTGCTCGAATACGCCGAACACATCATGGACACGATGCAAAGCATGAAGGCGGCGATCAAAGACCCCAGCCAGGTGCGCGGCCGAATCCGCATCGGCGCCATGGATACGGTGATACACACCTGGCTCAGCCCCCTGGTAACACGCCTAATGAAGTGTTACCCCAATCTGGAAATCGAGCTCACCGCCGAGACCGCCAGTAACCTCTGCTCGCAGCTGGAAAAGGGGTATCAGGACATCATTTTCCAGACCGACGTGCTGCGTTTCGACAGCGTGCGCAACGCGATACTGGCGCGCTACCCCCTGCGCTGGGTGGTGCCGACGGGCTCGGCGTTCGACCGCCCGGACGTGAGCCTGGAAGAGATCGCCGAGGCGCGCATCGTCACGTTCTCGCGCAACTCGCGGCCCCATCAGGACATCCTCAATATGCTGCACACCGCCAACATCGTCACGCCACGGATCAACTGCGTGAACTCCGCCTCGGCCATTACCCGGCTGGTGCGCGACGGCTTCGGTATCGGCGCGCTGCCGGTGACGCTGGTGCATGGCGAACTGGCCCAGGGCGCGTTGACACTGATCGAGAACGTCCCGCTGCCGCCGCTGATGGACATCGTCGCCAGTTGGCGCACCGGGGCGGGAATGGAGTTGGTGGAAGACATCGTCAGCCTGACCCGCGAGGTCGTGAGCACCTTTGCTCAGGAAATGCCGGAGGGGTTTGTGCTCGAGGGCGGACCGGAGTGAGCCGGATCAATACCCTCCCCGCCCCTCCAGCAACGTGTCCAGCAACCAGGTCCCCGCCGGGCCCAGGCTTTTTTGCCGGGACCAGATCACGTCGACCGCCGAGCTGCGCGGCCAGCCCGGCACCTTGAGTTCCTTCAACCGGTCCTGGCCGCAGGTGCTGACCAGCCAGCGCGGCAGCGCCGACCAGCCGAATCCGAAGATCGCCATGTCCATCAACAGCAGGTAATTGGGCGCTGACCAGCTACGCCGCGCGCCGCTGGGCAGGTCGTCGGTGGGCACGCTCTCGTCGACGATGGTGTTCAGGCGCAACGCCCGATGCTGCGCGAGATGGCGGTAATCGACGGCTTCTTCAGCGGCCAGCGGGTGGCTGTGGGACACGAAGATGCCGAAGTCAGCGCGCTCGACGATGGTCGCGTAACCCACTTCCGGCGGGTACGAGGCCTGAGCGGACAGCAAACCCAGGGACGCCCGGCCCGTCTGGATCAGGTTGATCGCGTCGCCGTGTTCGGCAAATACGCACTCCAGTTCCAGCTCCGGAAAGCGCTGATCGAGCTCAGTCATGCGCGTCTGGAATTCGGCGAACTGGTTGGCGTCGGACAGCACCAGCGTCAGGCGCGGCTCCATGCCCTCAGCCAGACGCCCCGCCGCACGACGCAGCGTATCGGACGCCGCGAGCACGTCTTCGATGCGCCCTTCCAGCGCCCTGCCCGCTTCAGTCAACGCGGGATGGCGGGTCGAGCGGTCAAACAGTTCCAGGCCCAGGTCGATCTCCAGCCGCGAAATCGCCTCGCTGATGGTCGACTGGCTCTTGCCCAGACGCCGGGCGGCGGCGCTGAACGAACCCAGCGCGATGGTCTGGGCAAACGCTTCAAGTGCTTCGGGGGAATAGCTCACGGGTGGATACCTCTGAGGCGCATGCGACGCCGCCATCGGTTTTTCCGATGGGACCGATTTTCACTCTAGCCCATCGCGCCCCGACAATGCACACCTGCCCGCGACAAAGTGATCACCGACATGCCTCTGCACACCCTCACGCCCCCCAAGACCGCGAAGCCGGTCGTTACGCCGAAATCCGTCAAAGAACGCGCCCTGCATGCGCTGCTGTTCGAGCTCATCGGCGTGCTGATGTTCGCGCCCGGGCTGGCCTGGGTGCTCGGCCAGTCCATCGGCAAGATGGGCGCGATGACGGTGATGATTTCCACGGTCGCCATGCTCTGGAACATGGTCTTCAACGCCGGGTTCGACCGTCTGCGCGCACGGTTGGGTTTCGTCCTGAATTTCAAGGCGCGGGCGCTGCATGCCATCAGCTTTGAAGTGGGGCTGGTGTTCATGGTGGTGCCGATGGTGGCGTGGTGGCTGTCGATCAGCCTGCTGGAAGCCTTTGTGCTGGACATCGGCCTGTTGCTGCTGTTTCTGCCGTACACGATGCTGTTCAACCTGGCGTATGACCGGATTCGCGAGCGTCTGCTCGACCGCCCGCACCCGTGCGCCGCTGATCGATAACCGCGTAATTGGTCTCCCCTAAACCTCCTTCATTGGCTATTCGACGGGTCGCAGCGCGGGCGTAACATTTCGCCACGTCCCGCGGCTTGCGCCGGTCACTTTGAAGAGAGCACCCACCATGAACAACCGAATCAACTGGGCCCAGAAATCGCCGGAAGCCTACAAAGCCATGGTCGGTCTGGAGACTGCGCTGAGCAAATCCGGGCTGGACCACTCGCTGCTGGAGCTGATCCGTCTGCGGGCGTCGCAGCTCAACGGCTGCGCGTATTGCGTCAACATGCACGCCAATGACGCACGCAAGGCCGGCGAAACCGAGGCCCGTCTGCAAACCCTCAGCGTGTGGGAAGAAACCGAATTCTTCACCGAGAAGGAAAAAGTCGTACTCGCCTGGGTTGAAAGCCTGACCCTGCTGCCCGTGCACCGCGCGCCGCAACATCAGTACGAAGCGCTGCTCAAGCATTACAGCGAAGCCGACGTGGTCAACATTACCCTGGCCGCCGCCACCATCAACGCCTGGAACCGCTTCGGCGTGGGCTTTGCGATGATGCCGAGCTGATTCCCGTTATTGGCCTCACACCCGCAAGAACCGTCCGCTGATCGCCACACCCAGCAGCATCACGGCGATGATCATGAACGCCGCGCCGAGGCTGCTGAGGTGGGCAACGAACCCGATCCCGGCCGGCCCCATCAAAATACCGATGTAGCCCAGTGTGGTGATCGCCGGCACCGCCACGTTCTCCGGCATGGTTTTCTGCCGACCGACCGCGCTGTAAAACACCGGGACGATGTTGGAACAGCCGATTCCCACCAGCGCGTAGCCGCACAGCGCCGCTTGCCAGACCGGGATCAACGTCGCAACGGTCATCCCGGCGGCCGCGCACAGCCCGCCAAACAGAATGATTTTGTGCACGCCCAAGCGCCGGACAATCGGATCGCCGCACAGACGCCCGATCGCCATGGCCAGCGCAAACACCGCATAACCGAATCCAGCGTAGGACGGCTCGACGCCGCGCTGGGCGCTGAGGAACACCGCGCTCCAGTCGAGCATCGCGCCTTCGGTGAGGAACACCGTGAAGCACATCAGCCCGATGAACAGCACCACGCCCCTGGGAATCGCAAATGCCGGTCCTCCCGGTTCGCTGCCGTACGGCAACAAGTGGGGCGCGGCTTTGTACAGCGCGATCGCGATGAACAACGCGACGACGGCCATCGCCAGCCACGGCCAGACGCCGACGCTCAATAACGCCGATACGCCTGCGGCCCCCAGAATCCCGCCGCAACTGAACAGGCCGTGAAACCCGGACATCATGGTCTTGCCGCTGGCCCGCTCGACGATGATCGCCTGAATGTTGGTCACGCAACCCAGCGCGCCCATGCTCGCGCCATAGACAAACAGCGTGGCGACCATCAGTGGCACCGAGCTGAGGGTGGCCAGTAAAGGCAGGCACACACAGGCGATTGCACCCGTCATCACGATCAAACGCCGACAGCCATAACGCACCGTCATCGCCCCGGCCAACGGCATGGAAACGATCGAGCCAATGCCCAGACACAACAGCAACAACCCGAGGCCGGCGTCGTCCAGACCCAGACGGCTTTTCGCATAAGGCACCAGCGGCGCCCAGGCCGACATGCTGAACCCGGTGACAAAAAAAGCGATCCGCGTCGAAAACTGCTCCAGCCGCCCCGGTACCACGGGCGCTGCGGTGCTGATGGAAGTCATTGCCGCTCCCTTGCATGCTTGGACGGGGACAGATTCATCTACGGTGAAGCGCTGTAAATAAATCAGTCCCCTCGAAAAAGGGACCAGCCTAACAAAGCTTGAAACAATGCCGAAGAAGGGATGTTGAAGGCAGCGGCCTCAGGAACGCCTCACTCGATCTTCAAGACACGGACGCGGAGCGTCAAAGGATGCATTCCCACGCGGAGCGTGGGAACGATCGATTGCTTCAGTGGGACCGGCTTCAGCCGGGAAAGAGGCCTGTGCGTACACCCATCATTTTGCAGCGTGACGCCCGACGCCTTCCCGGCTAAAGCCGGTCCCACTATTCGAACGCGCACGTCGTAGGACCGGCTTTAGCCGGGAAGCCTTTGATCTGCTTTTGATCCAGATCCTGATCCTGATCCTGATCCTGATCTTCAAACACAGAAAGCCCAGACAACACCAATCGCGACTTTGGTGCAGGCTGAACGCAGGTCTTGCGGAGTGGGCCGAGCGGCATGGATGCCGCGAGAGCCGCCCCCCGCCATGGATGGCGGATGGCGGCGGGCCCACGGAGCGAGACCGGAGTGAAGGAACCCTGACGAAGGAAGGGCCCAACCGAGAGCAAGCACCCTTGGTTACTTGGGGTGCTTTTCCAAGTAACTCGCCGAAGGCGAAACGTCTGCCCCCAGGCAGACGCCCTTGATCTTAAGGACGTTGATCCAGATCACGCCTTCCAAGGCGACTGCCGAATGATCTCCACGAAATTCAGCGGCTTGAACGTCGGGTCCTCATCCACCAACACATCCGCATTCACCGTCCCGAACGTCGTATCAGGCTTATGCCGGAACCCATTGGCAAACGCACACAAAATGCACTCCTTGAAATCCTCACCGCGCGGGTGAGCATGGGTCACGACCTCACGCTGCTCATCACTGAACTGCGCATAATTGATCCCAAGCACATCCATCTCGACGCCCGCCGTGACCAGCGCCACGTTCGGCCGCAAATGCTCCGGCACGCCCGGCGTCGTGTGCAGCGCAATCGACAACCACACCTGCTCCACATCCCCCTCGGACAACCCAAACGGCTGCATGAACGCCCGCGCCGCATTGGCCGAATCCACCTCGAAACGCAGGTGCGCACTGCGATGCCGCTCCACCAGACCCACGTCATGAAACATCGCCCCGACGTAAAGCTGTTCGGCGTCATATTTCAGCCCCTTGCGCTCCCCCGTCAGCGCACCCCACAAAAACACCCGGCGCGAGTGATGGAACAGCAAATCGTCCTCCTGCTCGCGGATGTACTCGGTCGTGGCGCGGGCCAACGCGCTGTCGGGGATCTTGATGCCGGCAATTGATTGAGTCATGGGAAGTCTCTCCAGCGGCCGCACCGGTGTGGCGCGTTGAAGAGAAGTCTGGGCGAGGGCGCATACCGGCTCAATCGGCACGCGGTCTCGATCTCTGCCAAACGTGCATCGTTTACTGCCAGCCCACCTGCGGTTTACCAGATTGCTGCGGACCGCCCGCACGACCTCGGATAAACTCTGCGCCGTCGTTATACCCTGTTCTTCAAAGCGTGCCGTCAGAGCCCGCCGACAGAAGCATTCCTGCACCCCACACCTGATGAATCGAAAACAAGGAGCCCCTGTGTACAAGGGCGTTGCGTTATCGGTCATGGCCTCCTGCCTGTTCGCGGTCATGTACTACTACACCTCATTGCTCACGCCACTGAGCGGTGAAGAAATCTTCGGTTGGCGCATGCTGCTGACCCTGCCCTGCGTGACGCTGTTCATGCTCTCCAGCGGAGACTGGAAACTCGCCCGCGCCCTCGCCGTCCGGGTGCGCCAGACGCCTGCCCTGTTGGCCGGGATGGCACTGTCGGCAACGTTGATGGGTGCGCAGCTGTGGCTGTTCATGTGGGCGCCGCTGCACGGCCGCAGCCTGGAGGTGTCGCTGGGGTATTTTCTGTTGCCGCTGACCATGATCCTCACCGGGCGTGTGGTGTACGGCGAACACCTGTCGCACCTGCAGAAAATCGCCGCGTGCTGCGCGCTGGTCGGGGTCGGCAACGAGCTGCTGCGTCTCGGCAGTTTTTCCTGGGAAACCCTGCTCGTGTGCCTGGGTTATCCGCTGTACTTCGTGCTGCGGCGCAAGCTCAAGACCGACAACCTCGGCGGTCTGTGGTGGGACATGCTGCTGATCCTGCCCGTCGCGGTGCTGTTCATCTGCCAGGGCAACCCGTCAGTGGTGGAACAATTCCCACGCTTTTATGTGCTGATTCCGGTGTTGGGGGCGATCAGTGCCTCGGCCCTGGTCAGCTACATTCGCGCCAGCCGCCTGCTGGCGTTCAGCGTGTTCGGCTTGCTGAGCTACGTCGAGCCGGTGCTGCTGGTCGGTGTCGCCCTGCTGCTGGGCGAATCCATCGGCCGCGACGAATGGATGACCTACCTGCCCATCTGGCTGGCGGTCATGGTTCTGGTGGGAGAAGGCGCCAAGCATGTGTTGGCCCAGCGACGACGCAACAGCGTTTGAATGGCTCTCGGCAGCTGGCCATTGCCACTCTGGAGCGGCCCAATGAGAAACTTGTGGGAGTGACCGGGGTGGCGCTCCACCTTGCTCACGAATGGGCCTGTGCATCCAGCGAACCTGCATGAGCATCAACACCCAAACCGCGCCAGCTGCATCTCCTGCAGGCGGCTCAGCGTGCGCCGAAACGCAAACGCAAGATAACCTTCGGTGTACAGCTCGGCCATCGGCATCGCGGCTTCGATGTACAGCGGCACCTTGCGGTCATAGCACTCGTCCACCAGCGCAATGAAGCGCCGCACGCCATCGTCATAGGGCGACAGCTGCGGCAGCTCGCGGTCCCCCGCGGTGACCTGTTCAACGCCATCCTCGGTGCCACGGGCAATGCGCCCCTCGCGCTGGGGTGCGCTCAACGCCGGCACCTCACTCAACAAGACCGCTTTATAGCGATCGCACAGCTCAATGAAATCCATCGCCGCCAGCGGTTGCTCGCACAGGTCGGCATAGCGGCACCAGATCACCGTTCGACTGCTGCGCACCACCGGCACATGGCGCCGACCCAGCGGCACCGGCTGAATCGACACCGACTCACCGCTGCTCAACGTCTCGAACACCTCGACCAACGCGCTCGGCCCCTGCTCCGCCTTCACCCAGTAGCGCTGCTGAGCCTGACCGGGATGCAGACGGTGGTCCTCGCCGCCGTCGACCGAGACCACCTCCATGAACTGGTTGATCGCCGTGATTGCGGGCACGAAACGCTCGCGGTTATGACCCGTGGCGTACAGCTGTTCGGGCAATTGATTGGAGGTGCACACCAGCACCACGCCCTCGTCGAACATCGCGCGCAACAGACCGCCGAGAATCACCGCATCGCCGATGTCGTTGACGAACAACTCGTCAAAGCACAGCACGCGTACGTCCTGAGCCAGCTCCCGAGCCAGCACCTGCAGCGGTTTGGCCACGCCGGTGAGCTGGAACAGACGCTGGTGCACCCATCGCATGAAATGATGAAAATGCTGGCGCCGGGCCGGGACCTGCAGGCTGTCGTAAAAACGGTCCATGAGCCAAGTCTTGCCGCGCCCCACCGGGCCCCACAGATAAACGCCCTTGACCGCGGCGCCGCGCTTGCCGCCATTCAGCGCCTGCCAGCACGCCTGCAAGTGCAGCGCGGCATTGCGCTGGGCTTCGTCCGGCTGAAAGCCCTGGGCATCAACGGCCTGCTGCCAGGCCTCAAGTGGAGACAGAACGGTCATCAAAACGCTTCATTCGGCAGTGGAAGATTGATCGTGGCGTCTGGAATAAGAGGCGCCCAGCAGATAAAAACAGCCGCCGGCAATGATGAACGCCGCCAGCATGTAAAACATGAAATGCGCCGACCGGGTCGCCAGAGCGAAACCGCACAGTACCGGCCCCAGTGCGCCGCCGAGGTTGGACAGGTTCTGCGCGCCGTAATACATGCCGCGCAAATGGGTCGGCGCGATGCGGTCGATGAACATGTACTCGGCCGGGAACACGATGATCTCGCCGAGGGTGAACACGGCCACCGCCAGCGACCAGTGCAGCACCGTCGTCGACAAGGCAAACCCGACCACGCCCATCAGGAACAGGCTGAAACCTGCGGTCAGCCACTGGTTCAGGTACTGATGGCTGATGCGTTTGCCGACCAGGTACTGCAAGCAGATCACCACCGCCGCGTTCACCGCGACCACCGAGCTGATGACCTGATAGGTGAATTCCGGCGTGCTGGTGGTGACCAGGTATTGCGAGAGGTACGCGGTGAACTGCCCGAACACCACCGCGCTGAGCACACCGCCGACGGTGAAGCACACCAGCCGGTAGTCCTTGAGCAGGATGCGTCCGACGGCGATGAAGGAAACTGGCGCATTGGCCGGGTCCGCCGAACTCAGCTTGCGGTCCCCGTACATTGCGTAGACCAGCAAGAAGCCCAGGCCCAGCGCCGCCGACACCACAAATGGCAGCTTCATGTCCCAGTGGGCCAACCCGGCGCCAATGAACGGCCCGACCGCATAGCCGATGTTGATCAGTGTGTAGCGCACCGAGAACACTTTGCTCTGGTCGGCCACCGGCAACAGCTTGCCGAACGCGGCCTTGACCACGATATCGATGACCGAATACGCGAAATTGAACGACACCAGAAACAGGAAGAACAGCCACAGCTTGCTGGTCACGCACATGCCGATAAAGCCGGCGACGAAGAACCCGGTGAAACACAGAATCAATCGATAGCTGGACAGTTTGTCGGTGAGGTAGCCGCCGTACAGGCTCAACAACGAACCCACAATCAGCGCCCCGCCGACGACCATGCCGATGTCGCTCATGCTCAAGACGAAATTCGAAGAAAGGTAGATCACCAGGTACGGCAGGGTGATCGCCCTGCCCAGCGTCAGAAACAACGACGACGAAAGCAGGAGATTGACTGAAGCCGGGTAGTGTCTGAGCGCAGCGAGCATCCGTGTTCTGTCCTTCATGACGTGCCGAGCCTGGCTGACAGGAATCGGCGAGCTGTTTGAGTCAAACATCGTTACACAATCGACCGCGACAGGACACCTGAAGAATGAGTGAACCTGGCAGGGTGCGGCATTTCCCCAACTGGCCGTCTGCGTTCACATTCCGTAACATCCCCTCCTTTTGCACGCCGCCCGCTAGGTACTCAATGAAACCCGCCCGTCTTCGCGCCGATGTCCTCGCCGGACTCACCACCTCTTTCGCCCTGGTGCCCGAGTGCATCGCCTTCGCGCTGGTCGCGCACCTCAATCCGCTGATGGGCCTGTATGGGGCCTTTATCATCTGCACGCTGACCGCCCTGTTCGGTGGGCGTCCCGGTATGGTCTCGGGTGCGGCGGGTTCGATGGCCGTGGTCATTGTGGCGCTGGTGGTGCAGCACGGCGTGCAGTACCTGCTGGCGACGGTGCTGCTGGGCGGGTTGGTGATGATCGCGTTCGGACTGCTGCGCCTGGGCAAACTGGTGCGGATGGTGCCGTATCCGGTCATGCTCGGGTTCGTTAACGGCCTCGCGATCGTCATCGCCATGGCGCAGCTGGAGCACTTCAAAAGCGGCGAAACCTGGCTCAGTAGTACGCCGCTGTACCTGATGATCGGCCTGGTGGCGATGACCATGGCGGTGGTGTATCTGCTGCCGCGCCTGACCCGGTCGGTGCCCCCGGCGCTGGTGGCCATCCTCGGCGTCGGTCTGCTGGTGTACCTGTTCGACCTGCCGACGCGCACCCTCGGCGACATGGCGCACATCGCCGGCGGTCTGCCGGGCCTGTCGCTGCCGGACGTGCCGTGGAACCTGGACACCCTGCGCATCATCGCGCCCTACGCGATCCTGATGGCGCTGGTCGGCCTGCTGGAAACCCTGCTGACCCTGAACCTCACCGATGAGATCACCGAAAGCCGCGGCTACCCCGACCGCGAGTGCGTCGCCCTCGGCGTCGCCAACCTGGCGTCCGGCCTGTGCGGCGGCATGGGCGGCTGCGCAATGATCGGCCAGACCGTCATCAACCTCAGCTCCGGCGGTCGGGGTCGCCTGTCCGGCATCGTCGCCGGCGTGATGATCCTGATGTTCGTGCTGTTCCTGTCGCCCCTCATCGAGCGCATTCCGCTGGCGGCGCTGGTCGGCGTGATGTTCGTGGTCGCTCAGCAGACCTTCGCCTGGGCCTCCCTGCGGGTGCTGCGCAAAGTGCCGCTGAATGACGTCTTCGCAATCATCGCCGTGACCATCGTGACTGTCCTCACCGACTTGGCCACGGCCGTGCTGTTCGGCATCCTCATCGCGGCGCTGAACTTCGCCTGGCAACAGGCCCGCGAACTGTACGCCGACAGCCACACCGAACCCGACGGCAGCAAGATGTATCACCTCCACGGCACGCTGTTCTTCGCCTCCACCACGCCGTTCCTCGATCAGTTCGATCACCTCAACGATCCGCAGCAGGTCACGCTGGATTGCCGACATCTGATCTTCGTGGACTATTCGGCAATCGCCGCGTTGAAAACCCTGCGCGAGCGGTATCACAAGGCGGGCAAGCACCTGCGCGTGGTGCATCTGTCGGAGCGCTGCAAAAAGCTGCTCAAGCGCGCGGGCGTGCAGCACGCATGAGGCGAGTCACCCGCCGAAGAATGCGCGGCGCAGGGCCTGACGGCTCGGCACTGCGCGTCAGGTAACTGGCGCAGGGCTCATCCAGCGACGAGGGCTCGCCACTTTTCTGCGCACCGGCAAAGCATTTGTTCCAAAAAGACTCAATTTTTGTACACAACCCGCCGCGCGGTCTCTTCATGATCATCCGCAACACCCTCACATTCAGGCCCCAAGTGGCGCAAGGCCAGCCGCCCAGCGTAACTTGACCACTTGATCAGCTCCGTGGCCCGGTAATTGCTCCGGGCAAGCCATCAGCACTGTTCCGTCTTGGTTGTGCGCTTTGGTTTTGCGGAGTTTTCTATGCCTGTCTGGCGAAAGAGTATTCAGTGGCAGCTGACATTGAGCATGGGGGCCGCGTTGGTGATCAGCAGCCTGATCGTGATCGCCATCTACGCATTCGCGCTGAACAAACTGACCGACCGCTACCTGTTGCAGCAGGCGATGCCAGCCAGCGTCGACGCGATCCGCAACGATCTCGAACGGTTACTGGCGGCGCCCCTTGACGGCGGCCAGCGACATCGGTGACAACACACTGGTTTCCGAATGGCTCGGCAACGGCGAGGACGGCGCACAGCAGCCTGCATTCATTCGTTATCTGGCGAAGGTGCAGCAACAGCACAACGCGCTGACGACCTTCATCGTCGCCAAGGGCAGCGGCCACTACATCACCAACAAAGGCGCCGATCGCACCCTCCAGCGCGGCCCGGCGGAGAACGGCTGGTTCTACGGATTTCTCGACAGCAACAAGCAGCGCTCGCTGGACATCGATATCGATGCCACGACCAAGGTGCCGACGCTGTTCATTAACCAGCGCATCGAGCACAACGGCACCGTGGTCGGCGTGGCCGGACTGGGTTTCAGCATGAGCGCGCTGTCGCAGATGGTCCGTGACTTCCACTTCGGCGAGCACGGCCAGGTGTATCTGGTCAGCCAGGACGGCCAGGTCAAAGTCCACCCGAACGCCGAGCTGAACGATCGCCAATCCCTCACCCAATTGGTGGGCGACGCCGCAGCGCGCAACCTGCTGGCCGGTAACGGAAACGGTCAGGCGCTGGAGTTCGAACGCAATGGCGAGGCGTATGTGGCGGTCGCCAAACCCGTCGCCTCGCTGGGGTGGACGCTGGTGAGCGAGGTGCCGCTGGCCGAAGTGTATGGCCCGGCCAAGGATGCGTTGAGGACCATTTCGGCGATCAGTCTGGCGGTGGTGTTGTGTTTCCTCGGCTTTGTCGCCTGGATTGCCCGCGGTATCGTCCGGCCCATCCAGCAGGTGACGACGGCGCTGGTGGACATCGGCGGCGGCCAGGGCGACCTGACCCGACGTCTGGATGACAGCCGCGCTAACGAGCTGGGCGATCTGGCCCGGGGCTTCAATCGATTCATCGAAAGCCTGCGTTTGCTGATCGGCGATGCGCTCAAGACCAGCGAGCAATTGCGCCACAGCGTGGTAGATGTCACCCGGGTGGTCGACAGCACGTCAACCCGTGCGATGCAGCAACAGCAGATGACTGACATGGTCGCCACCGCTGTTCATGAGATGGGCCTGACCGTGCAGGAAATCGCCCGAAATGCGGGCGCCGCTGCCGACGTCTCGCGTAGTACCCATCAGGAAGCGATGTCCGCGAAAAAAGTGGTGGGTGAATCCCTCGGCCACATTCAGAGCATGTCCGACGGTGTCGGCACGGCGGCTGGCGCGGTGGAGAACCTGGCGACCCGGATTTCCACCATCGATCAGGTGCTCAGCGTGATTCGCAGCATCTCCGAGCAGACCAACCTGCTGGCGCTGAACGCGGCCATCGAAGCGGCTCGTGCCGGCGAAATGGGCCGGGGCTTCGCCGTGGTCGCCGATGAAGTTCGCACCCTCGCCGGCCGTACCCAGAGCGCCACCTCGGAGATCCAGCAAATGATGGGTGAACTCAAGAGCGGTGCCGATCAGGCCGTCACCTCGATGCGTGCCGGACAAGCGGCCACTGGCACCGGCGTCGAAGCCAGCCGTCGCACCGGCAATTCGCTGGATGCCATTGCCGGCCATGTCGAAGAACTCACTGATCGCAACCAGCAGGTCGCTGCCGCCACCGAGGAACAAAGCACCGTGACGGAAGAGATCAACCGCAACGTGCAAGGCATTGCCGACCTGGCGCAGTCAACGGTCAGCGATGTCAAAGCCTGTCGGGAAGATTGCCTGAAGCTGTCGGAACAGGCCGAACACCTTGGGGCGCAGATGGCGCGCTTTCGCCTCTGAAAACGATCACGGTGCGCAAGCGCGCAAAATAGCCTCGGTCGCCACCACCTGCGCGTACTCACCGTGCAGGTTGGCCAGCGACATGGCGTGGATGTCTTCGGCAGTGCGTGGCTGTCCGAAGAAGTCCGCGCCGTCGAAGGTGAAGCAGGCGTCGTGGGGCACGATGACCTCGAAGCCAAGATTGCCGCCAGTGCGCGCAGTCGACTCCACGGAATTGTTGGTCACCACGCCGACGATCACCACCTGATTGATTCCGTCCGCACGCAACCAACCTTCCAGCGCCGAATGGCAGAACGCATCGGGCACCTGTTTGTGCAGCTCGCCTTCGTCGTCCCACGGCATAAATGCCGGTTGAAACTCGACACCTGATTGCTGCGGCCAGAACACCGAGTCCGGTGAGCGGGAGAAATGCCGCACGTGAATCACCGTGCGCCCGCTGTCGCGCCAGGCGCTCAGCAGTTCCAGCATCCGCTGCTCGGCGTCAGGGTTGTTGCGTCGGCCCAGCTTCGGGTGGTTGATGCCCTGCTGCATGTCGATGAGGACCAGCGCGGCTTTCGGTTGGATGTCCACTGCTCTTCCTTTCATGACTTAAGGGGCGTACCCCGCTTTGCTGATGGTTTGACGCGAAATTCAATGTGACGGCACTCACTGTAGGAGTGAGCTTGCTCGCGATTCCATTTTTTCAGCGACATCAATGTCTGCTGAAAGAACCTCTTCGCGGGCAAGCGCGCACCTTCAGATGTCTTATTGCCCACTGACCGCAATCGCGAGCAAGCTCACTCCTACAGGGGCTGCGTCAGCAGCTATCGTTTGCCTAATTAAACGGCACTGAAATGCCGCGCCCATTGCTGTTCGGCGAACTGCTCGATGATGAAATCGACGAACGCACGGGTCTTGCCCGGCAGTAACTTGTGCTCACTGTAATAGATGGAAATGTTGCCGTCCTCGACATACCACTCGGGCAGCACCCGTTGCAGCGCACCGCTGCGCAGGTACGGCAGGGCAAACGGCATGCTCACCAGCGCGACGCCCAGACTCTGAGTCGCCGCGCGGCAGGCAGCCTCGGAATCGCTCAGGGTCATACGCACCTTCATGCGCAGCGGGCTTTGCTCCTGACTGCGATGGCTCAACGGCCAGGACCGAATCCGCCCGGTTTGCGGCGAACGGATCAGAATGCCGTCGCAGTCGTGCAAATCGTCCGGGTGCGTGATGCCTTCGTGGGCGTCGACCCATTGCGGCGACGCCACCAGCACGCGGTGAGCGGGCGCCAGTTTGCGCGCGACAACGCCCTGAGGCAGATCGAATCCACCGCCGATGGCGGCGTCGAAGCCCTGCCCGATCAGGTCAACCTGCCGGTTATCGAAATGCCAGTCGGGGGTGATGGCCGGATAATGCTGCAGAAAATCGGCCAGCAGCGGCACCACATACAGGCAGCCGAACACGGTGCCGACGCTGACTTTCAACGTGCCGGCGGGACTGCCCTCGGCGCTGGCCAGGTTGGCGACAGCGTTCTGAATGGTATTGAGGCTGGCGCTGACCTCGCCGAGAAACCGCTGGCCCGCTTCGGTCAGCGTCAACTTGCGCGTGCTGCGCTGGAACAGTCTCACGCCCAGCTTCGCCTCAAGCTTGGCGACGCTCTTGCCGACGGCAGCGGGGGTCAGGCTCAGGCGGCGTGCAGCCTCGGCAAAGCTGCCGACCTCGGCACTGCGCACGAAGCATTCAATGCTGCTGAAGTTCTCCATCGCACTCACTCACAACTTCCGGTTTACACAGACTATCTCGATTACCGGCTACCGCGCGGGTAATCATCGGCAGATACTCGTGCCCATCCACCCACTCCTCACATTCATCGGAGATCGACATGACGCATCCCACCAACCTGATCGGCAAAACAGCACTGGTCCAAGGCGGCTCACGCGGCATCGGCGCTGCGATCGTCAAACGGCTGGTCGAACAAGGCGCCGCAGTGGCCTTCACCTTCGTCAGCTCGGAAGCCAAAGCGCAAGAGTTGCAGGACAGCATCACCGCAGCCGGCGGCAAAGCCCTGGCCATCAAGGCCGACAGCGCCAGCGCAGAAGACATTCGTGGCGCCGTCGCCAAGACCGTGCAGGCCTTCGGCGGCCTCGACATCCTCGTCAACAACGCCGGTGTGCTGGCCATTGCGCCGCTCGAAGAGTTCAGCCTCGAAGATTTCGACCGAACCCTGGCCATCAACGTACGCAGCGTGTTCATCGCCAGCCAGGAAGCGGCGCGGCACATGAAGGACGGCGGCCGCATCATCAACATCGGCAGCACCAACGCCGACCGCATGCCCTTCGCCGGTGGCGGCGTCTACGCCATGAGCAAATCAGCGCTGGTCGGGTTGACCAAAGGCCTGGCACGCGACCTCGGCCCGCGGGGCATCACCATCAACAACGTTCAGCCTGGACCGGTCGACACCGACATGAACCCGGCCGACAGCGATTTCGCCGAAACACTGATGGGCCTTATGGCCATTCCGCGCTACGGTAAATCCGAAGAAATCGCCGCGATGGTCGCCTACCTCGCCGGCCCGGAAGCGGGCTACGTCACCGGCGCCAGCCTGACCATCGACGGCGGCTTCGGCGCCTGATCCCGGCGCCCTCGCCTTCAACGCAAAGCCCCGGACCTTTATGAGCACAAGGGGCTTCGCGCTTTTTGCTTAACCGCATGAAAATTCTGAAAAAAAGTTTTGCCTTCGCCAAAGCTTTCGACTACATTAGCGCGCCTCGACAGACTGAACGTCTGAAGAGATACGGTGAAGTGTCCGAGTGGCTTAAGGAGCACGCCTGGAAAGTGTGTATACAAGAAATTGTATCGAGAGTTCGAATCTCTCCTTCACCGCCACATTAAAAAGATCCCCGCAACGCTTATGGCGTGCGGGGATTTTTGTTTGTGTCGCTTGGCAAAACCGTCTTGGTGGGAGTGAGCTTGCTCACGAAGACGGCATGTCGACCGCCAGTCTTCTCCGGCCACAACTTCTCTTCGCGAGCAAGCTCGCTCCCACAGTTCCTTCATCGACTGGTACAGCGGTGATGTATCTGCCCCGTGCCATCCGCCATCCCACCCTGCAAACGACCACGTGACCCCACCCACCGGACTAACTAGAATCGTCCCGCGTTGATTTTTCCACGCAAAGCGTCGGAAAAATCGCCATTTGGGTGTCTGAGCAGCTAAGGTCTACCCGTCGGACTGTGTGAATGAATTCAATTCCCATACACGACTAGCGCTACACCCAAAAAAACAGTCCGTATTCCGGCCCCCATTGCGCACCCGCGAGAGACACATGCAGGGTGCGAATTCGCAGGAGAAGGTAGATGAATGGCATCGGTAAACGTTTGCGCCAAGAAAGAAAACGTCTGAAATTGACACAAAGCGCACTGGGCGCCATTGGTGGTGTGGAAGCCAACGCTCAGGGGCATTACGAAAGCGGGCAGCGACTGCCCAGGGCGGATTATCTGTTCAAGATCGCCGCCGCCGGCGTGGACATCACCCGCGTCGTCACTGGAGTGGATGCCTCGGCTCGCGTTGAATTGCCCTCGTTTTCGACGATGCAGGCCAATGAGGAGTCGGCGAGTGAAGCCGATCTCGACAGCTCGGAAAGCATGGTGAAAATCATCAGCCAATTGCGCCAGAGCCTGTGGATCACGGCGAATGCATTGTGCGAAGTGACCCGACTGGTTGACTCCGAAGCGCCGCGCTCGAGCGCCGATCATGTCGAAGATCACCTGAAGGTGTTGCAGGGCGACGCTGACATGTTCGCGGCCCTGGCGTTGGCGAAAGTCCAGAAAGCCGCCCACGAAACCCACTGATCCCGATCAGGATCACTGACAACTGCACCTCCCGGATGGTAGCCTTGCGCCATCCAGGGAGGTTTCGATGAACAGATTTCCAGTAATGTCCGCAGCGGTCATAACGTTGCTCTTGTGCGACGTGACGCATGCCGACGTGTTCAAGTGCGTTGCCGCCAACGGCGCGGTCAGTTTCGCCCAAAGCCCTTGCCCGACCTACGTGGGCGAATCCACAGCTCTGCGCCCGCCTCCGTCTCGACTTTCCAGCGAATGGGAGGAGACCGACTTCCCCTATCGCCTGAACAAGAACGCTACCGAGATTTTGCAAGTCAGCCGGCGTAGAAAGCTGATCATCACCAACGAGCGTGAAATTGCCGACCGGTTGCAGAGCATTCGCCCGCCGCCCCCTGGCCTCCCCTCGACGTGCGTCGCCCCTCGCTATGAAAGCGCCTGCTTCGATCCTTCCGGCGGCCGTGTTCGTCAGCCCGTCAAAAGCGGCCTGATGAAATCCTCAGGAAACTGACTCCGCACCGCTGCTTACCACTCGCGGCTTGTCGCTTGAGGCTTGCCGCTCACCATTACTTCTCAATTTTCTGAACTAAGTTTTTACCGGCGCCGATGTGACGCCCCGTGAGAGCTGCTTACAGTCGGGCCCCATCGCCAGAATCACAAAAACGAGCCGGCCATGACCTCCACCGACACCCGCCACGACGCCGTTCAACACGCCGCACAAGCGCTGATCGAGGCGTTCGCCCGCAACGACACCGAGGCCTACTTCGCCGCATTCGCTGACGACGCCACCTTCCTCTTTCACACCCTCCCTGCACCCCTGCTGTCCCGCGCCGCTTACCGCGATGTGTGGGCGGGCTGGCAGGCCGACGGCTTTGCAGTGCTCGGTTGCCAGTCGCGCAACGCGCACATCAGCGTTCAGGGTGATGTGGCGATTTTCATGCACGACGTCGACACCCACGTCCGCTTCGGCGATGAAGAAAGCCATTTCAGCGAGCGCGAAACCATTGCCTTTCGGCAATATGGCGCGCGCTGGCTGGCCTGCCACGAACACCTGTCGGTGAAGACGGGCTAGCTCGGACGGGCCACCAATGCGAGCGGTCCTCAGAGGCTGCCGCACGTAAAACGCACTGCCTTACCTGATTCAGGGTCGCAATGCCGACCACTGCCAATGCCACGATCGGGTTCACCGGTCGAGATAACGGGCCAGCGCTTTTGCGCCGGGCTTATAACAACACGACAGCGCGCAGGAACATCCCATGGCTCACCCCACCACCACGATCGAAACCTTCGGGGTCGAACAGATCCCTGACCATCAGCGCGACGCTGCGCCCCTCGACCTGTTTCGTCTGACCTTCGGCGGCGCCAACACCTTCGCCACCGCCGTGCTCGGCAGTTTTCCGGTGCTGTTTGGCCTGTCGTTCCAGGCCGGCGTCTGGTCAATCCTGCTGGGCGTCGTGCTCGGGTCGATCATCCTTGCCCCGATGGGTCTGTTCGGCGCCCTCAACGGCACCAACAACGCGGTTTCTTCCGGCGCGCACTTTGGCGTTCACGGGCGCATTGTCGGCTCGTTTCTGTCACTGCTTACGGCGGTGGCGTTCTTCTCGCTGTCGGTCTGGAGCTCGGGCGATGCGTTGATCGGCGGCGCCAAACGCATGGTCGGCCTGCCGGAAAACGACTTCACTCTGGCGTTGGCCTACGGCGTTTTCGCCGTGCTGGTGCTGGTGGTGTGCATCTACGGTTTCCGCTTCATGCTGTGGGTCAACAAGATCGCGGTGTTCGCTTCAAGCCTGTTGTTCCTGCTGGGTATCTTTGCCTTCAGCGGCAGTTTCGATGCGGGCTTCGCCGGCACGGTCAATCGTGGCAGCGAGGGCTTCTGGGCGGCGTTCATCGGAGCGGCGCTTCTGGCGATGAGCAATCCGGTGTCGTTCGGTGCGTTTCTCGGTGACTGGTCGCGCTACATCCCACGCCAGACATCGAAAAAACGCATCATGGCGTCGGTGTTCCTGGCCCAGATCTGCACGCTGATTCCGTTTCTGTTCGGCCTGTGCACGGCGACCATCGTGGCCACCCAGGCGCCGCAGTACATCACGGACAACAACTACGTCGGCGGCCTGCTGGCGGTCTCGCCCAGCTGGTTCTTTCTGCCGGTGTGCCTGATCGCGATCATCGGCGGGATGTCGACCGGTACGACGTCGCTCTACGGCACCGGGCTGGACATGTCGAGCATGTTTCCGCGCCTGCTCAATCGTGCTCAGGCAACGATTCTGATCGGCATCGCGGCCATCGCCTTCATCTTCATCGGCCGTTTCGCGTTCAATCTGGTGCAAAGCGTCTCGACCTTCGCGGTGCTGATCGTGACCTGCACCTCGCCGTGGATCGTCATCATGGTGCTCGGCCTGATCGTTCGCCGTGGCTTCTATCACCCGGCGGACCTGCAAGTGTTCACCCGTGGCCAGAGCGGCGGCCATTACTGGTTCGAACACGGCTGGAACTGGCGCGGCCTGGGCGCGTGGCTTCCGAGCGCAGCGGTGGGCCTGTGCTTCGTCAACTTGCCGGGGCAGTTTGTCGGTCCACTGGGCAATCTGGCGGGCGGCATCGACATTAGCCTGCCGATCACCCTTGGCCTCGCGGCGCTGCTGTACATCACCTTGCTGCGCACCTTCCCGGAACCGGTTGGCGTGTATGGCCCCCAGGGCCCTCACCCGCTGTTGGGCAATAACGCACACCGCAATGTGAAGAAGCCAATGGCGATCGGTTGATATTCCGACGCCGTTGACCGAGGGCTCGCTGCAAAGCGGGCCCTTTTTGTTCGGCGGCCTGCGCACGGGGCTACCCCGACCGACGGGGCGTGTGCCGCTGGCGCCAGTGATTTACATCACGCACAATCGCCCCTCACCTCAGCATCCACCCACAGCAACACGTCAGCTCGACCCACAGGAGATCACCCCCGCATGAACGCAAACGACTGGACTGAAGCTGCCTTGGCGAAGTACATCGTGACCAATCCGATGTTGCAGGCTGAAATCCAGGATTTGAGTCCGAAAGAGCAGCAACAGCAGACCCTCTGGGCCTTCGAAGACGAAGCCGAAAATCTGGGCATCCCGACCTGGGAGCTGGCGCTGACTTTCATTGCCGAAACCCCCGAGCAGCTGAAGGAGTTGCGCCTTGCTGCACACAAGGAAGCGGCCGAGGCACTGGACATGGACTGGGAAGAGTACTGCGAACTGAACGAAGTCGAGGTTTAGCCGCGCCCTCTCCGCTCGATCTCAGGGTCGCCAGGCCTGGCGACCCGCCCCCTGACTTGCCAGTCATCCTTTGCGCTTTACCTTGCCCTGCCGGGTGGGTAACGTCTGCGCCACTTCAAAACAAAAAAGGACTCGCTCCATGAGTGATTTGGTCGCCTATCAACTGGATGACGGCGTTGCGACGCTGACCCTGGCCAACGGCAAGGTCAATGCAATCAGCAACGAGGTGGTCGCCGCGTTCAATGCCGCACTCGACCGCGCCGAGCAGGACCGCGCAGTGGTGATCATCACCGGCCAGCCGGGGATTCTCTCGGGCGGGTACGACCTGAAAATCATGACCTCGTCGCCGGAAGCCGCCTTGGCCCTGGTCGCCGAAGGCTCCACGCTGGCGCGGCGCATGCTCTCGTTCCCGTTCCCCGTCGTGGTCGCGTGCGGCGGTCATGCTGTCGCGAAGGGCGCCTTCCTGCTGCTGTCGGCGGATTACCGTATCGGCGTTGAAGGTCCGTTCAGCATTGGTCTGAACGAGGTGCAAATCGGCATGACCATGCACCACGCCGGCATCGAACTGGCCCGTGACCGCCTGCGCAAGAGTGCCTTCGGTCGCTCGGTGATCTGCGGCGAAATGTTCGACCCCAAGGGCGCGCTGCAAGCCGGCTTCTTCGACAAAGTGGTCGCTCCGGAAGAACTCACCGAAGCCGCGCGCACCGTGGCGCTGCAGATGAAGAAGATCAACATGCGCGCCCACAAGCAAACCAAGTTGAAAGTGCGCAAGGAATTCCTCGAGACCCTCGACCGGGCGATCGAGCTGGATCGTCAGATCCCGCTCTGAGGCATCACCGACAACGCGCTGCATTCCCCTGCAGCGCATTCCCCCGAAACATCCCGTTAAATTCCTGACCCTCCGCCCGGGCCGTGGACGATTGCCGATTCCAGTGCACATCCGTACACTGCGCGGCTATTCGCCTACCGGGTGGTCTTTGCATGCTGTTCGTATTGCGTATGTTGTTGATGGGCCTGCACTTTCTTGTCGCCGGCGCGCTGGGGCTTTTGCTGGGCTTGTGCCGCCCGTTCAACCCTGACAACAGCCGCCTGTGTGCTCGCCTCTACGCCCTCCCCGCCATGCGCATCCTCGGCCTGCGCCTGAATGCGCAGCTCAGCCCTCAGTTCGAGCACGCCAGGCCTTGCGTGATCATCTGTAATCACCAGTCCAATTACGACCTGTTTGTCCTCGGCAACATCGTGCCACCGCGCACGGTCTGCATCGGCAAGAAAAGCCTCAAGTGGGTGCCGTTCTTTGGCCAGCTGTTCTGGCTGGCGGGCAACGTGCTGATTGATCGCGGCAACCCGCAGCGGGCACGCCGCGCCATTCTCCAGACCACCGAAACCCTGCAGCACAAAGACACTTCAATCTGGGTGTTCCCCGAAGGCACACGCAACAAGGGCGCGGCATTACTGCCGTTCAAACGTGGGGCGTTTCAGATGGCGATCGAGGCCGGTGTGCCCATCGTGCCCGTCTGCGTAAGCACTTACGTGCGCAGCATGGATTTGAATCGACGGAACAGTGGTGAGGTGATCATCCGCACGCTGCCCGCGATCCCGACAGCGGGCCTGACCAGCGACGACATTCCGCAGCTCATCGGGCTCTGTCACGGCCAGATGCAGACCTGCATCGCCAGCATGGACGCGCACGTCCGCGGGTCGACGGCCGCCGTCCAAACAGACGCTGAACAGCACTGAAAAAACCTGCGAACTCGTTTAAATCCGCCGACTCTGATCAGGGAGCGCGCTAAGCTGCGCGTCAGTTCTCCCTAAAAGAAGAAGCAGACATTATGGGTCGAGTGGTTGCCGCTGCCGTTTACAGCGCCGGAAAGAAAGTCACCAACATCTCCCTCGACGAAGGCGCGGCCTGGGCGGCAAAACCCGGGCATTTCGTCTGGATCGGCCTTGAGCAGCCAGACCTCGAACAACTGACCACGCTGCAGCGACAGTTCAATCTGCACGAACTGGCCATCGAAGACGCGCTGGAAGTCCACAGCCGGCCGAAACTGGAGACCTTCGGCGACGCGCTGTTCATCGTGACCTACGCGCCGATCCGCGAGAACGGCAAGCTGATCTTCATCGAAACCCACATCTTCGCGGGCAAGGGCTACGTCATCACCTCGCGCAACGGCGATTCGAAGTCCTACGGGGTGGTACGGCAGCGCTGCGAGGCCCGGCCGCTGCTGCTGGAGCACGGGGAAGACTTCGTCCTGTATGCGCTGCTGGATTTCGTCACCGAGAACTATCAGCCGGTCACCGAATCGATTCACTGCGAGCTGGAAGAGCTTGAGCACAATGTGCTGCGCAAGGACCTCAACGAAGCCGACATCCACCGCATCCACGCCCTGCGTCGTGACCTGCTGCGCCTGCGCCGTTACGTGGCGCCGATGGTGGAGATTGGTGAAGAGCTGCAGAAGCTCAGTTTCCCCTTCATCGACAAGAACATGCGGCCGTACTTCCGCGACGTGGAGATCCACGTCAAACGGCAGATGGAAGACCTTTCCAACCTGCGCGACATCGCCAGCCAGACCATCGAAATCAGCCTGCTGCTGGAGTCTTCACGGCAGAGCCTGACTCAACGCAAATTTGCCGCCTGGGCCGCGATTCTGGCTTTCCCCACCGCCATCGCCGGGATCTACGGGATGAATTTCCAGAACATGCCCGAGCTGACCTGGCACTACGGGTACTACATGGTGTTGGGCGTGATCGTCGGGGGGTGCGGGATTTTGTTCGCGAGCTTCAAGCGGTCGGGTTGGCTTTGACGGTTTGGCGCGCCATGGTATTGAATCTTCAATGACTCACCGGGTGCTCCCACGGGGCTCGGCGTGGGGACTGACGAACTCTTAATCTGTGGGAGCGAGCTTGCTCGCGAAGACGGCGTTTCAGCCGCCGTAGATGTAGCGGATGCTCCAGCCTCTTCGCGAGCAAGCTCGCTCCCACAATTGATCGTTCGGCAGATGCACCTGCGTGGTTGCAAAATGAGCGCAACCACGCTGTCAGCTCACCGGCCGCTTGTTCGCCACAAACCGCATCATCCATTCCGCTACCGCTGTGCCGTGGTGGTCTTCTTCCAGGCTGGCGATGCCCTTGCCGTAGACCTGCTCACCCAGCGCGTCCTGACGGATGTCGAGCAAGATGCGCGAGTAGTCGTGGATGAATTCCGGGTGACCCTGGAAGCACAGCACCTGGTCGTTGATGTGATACGCGGCGAATGGGCAGAACTTGCTGGTGGCAATGACCGTCGCGCCTTCAGGCAGGGCAGTGACCTGATCCTGATGGCTGATCAGCAGCGTGAGTTTGTCCAGCGCCGGCGTCATCCACGATTGGGTCGGTGTGAGGTTGTAATGATGAATCCCGACGCCCCACCCCTGTGGCGCGCGCTCGGTCTTGCCGCCCAGCAGCAGCGCCAGCAACTGATGGCCGAAACACACACCGAGCAGCTTGTCGCCGCGCTTGTAGCGGTCGAGCAGATAAGTTTTCAGGGTTTCGATCCACGGATCGGTGCCGAAGGAATCGGCCTTGGAGCCCGTCACCAGATACGCGTCGAACTGCTCGTCATCCGGCGGGTAATCGCCCTGCATGACGTTGTAGACGACGAACTCCGCAGGCACCGGCTGTTGAGCAAAGAGTTTTTCGAACATCCGCCCGTAACCCTGGTATTGATCGACCAGTTCCGGGCGAAGTACGTCGGTTTCCAGAATGCAGATGCGTAACGACATAAAAATCCCTGAAGCGACAAAGCGAAAATGCGTGGGCCCAAGCCTGCCTTGAAGGCCGGGGCAAGGCAAGGCCCAGTTGTGCCCGCGCGCCGTCGTCAACTGAACCCTCGCTGTCCCAACCTTGAGACGGCACGGCGAGGAGTCTTCGCTAGAACAACGTCCCTTCTTCGGCTTTCTCCAACAGCAACGCAGGCGGCTGAAACCGTTCGCCATAGCGCTCGGCCAGGGCGCGGGCGCGGGCAATAAACGGCTTAAGCCCGTATTGATTGACGAACTGCAACGCACCGCCAGTCCAGGCCGGAAAGCTGATGCCAAGCATCGAGCCGACGTTGGCGTCCGCCGTTGATCGCAGCACCCCCTCCTCCATGCAACGCACGGTTTCAAGGGCCTGAATGAACAGCAACCGATCGCGAATATCCTGGCAACTGATCTGTGCGTCGGCCTTCTCGAATCGGGTTTTCAGCTCTGGCCACAAGTGCTTGGGTCCGACGTCGGGATAGTCATAAAAGCCCGCACCGGAGGTTTTCCCTGCGCGATCGAATTCATGCAACAGCTGCTCGATCACCGCGTCGGCCGGATGCCCGGCGAGCTCGACGCCCTGCTCGGCCAGGTCCTTGCGCGTCTGCTGGCGAATCTGGCTCATCAGCCGCAACGACACTTCATCGGACACCGCCAGCGGCCCGATCGGCATCCCGGCCTTGCGCGCCTCGGTCTCGATCATCGGTGCACTGACGCCCTCGCCGAGCATTGCAATGCCTTCGTCGGCGTAGGTGGCGAACACCCGCGAGGTGAAGAAGCCGCGCGTGTCATTGACCAGAATCGCGGTCTTGCCGATCTGCTGAACGAAGTCGAAGGCCCGCGCCAGGGTCATGTCGTTGGTGCGCGCGCCCTTGATGATTTCCACCAGGCGCATCTTCTCCACCGGGCTGAAGAAATGCAGACCAATGAAGCGCTCCTGCCGGCTGATGGCGCTGGCAAGGCCCGTGATCGGCAGCGTCGAGGTGTTGGAGGCAATGACCGCATTCGGCACCACCACTTGCTCGGCGGCGGCGCTGACCTGCGCTTTCAGCTCGCGATTCTCGAACACCGCTTCAATGATCAGATCGCAACCTTCGAGATCGCTGTCCCGGCCCGTCGGCTTGATACGGCCCAGCACGGCATCGCGCTGAGCCTCGGTGATGCGGCCTCTGGCAAGCTGCTTGTTCAGCAGTCGCGCCGAGTAATCCTTGCCCTTCTGCGCCGCGGCCAGATTGACGTCCTTGAGGATCACGCTGACGCCCGCCACCGCCGTGACATAGGCAATGCCGCCGCCCATCAGCCCCGCCCCGAGGATGCCGACCTTGCGCATGTTGAACACCGGCGGCGCCTTGGGCCGCGCCTCTGCGGCCTTGACCCGGTTGAGCTGAAACCAGCTGCCGATCATGTTCTTCGCGACAGGTCCCGTGGCGAGCTCGGTGAAGTAACGCGCCTCGATTTTCTCCGCTGTATGGAAATCCACCTGCGCGCCTTCCACAGCAGCGGCCAGGATCTTCTCCGGCGCCGGGTAGCAGCCCCAGGTTTTGCTGCGCAACATAGACGGCGCGATGGCCAGCATCTGCGCCACTTTCGGGTGCGCAGGCGTGCCGCCGGGCAATTGAAACCCCGCTTGATCCCAGGCTTTGATTGGCGCCGGATTCGCCAGAATCCATTCGCGCGCCTTGGCCATCAGGTCATCGGCATCGCTGGCCAGTTGATCGATCACACCTGTTTTCAAGGCGTGCTCGACGCCCATGGTCCGGCCTTCCATCAGCAACGGCAGCGCTTTCTCCAGCCCCAACATGCGCACCAGCCGCACGGTGCCGCCCCCGCCCGGAAGCAAACCGAGGGTGACCTCCGGCAGGCCCAGTTTCACGTGGCCACCGTTGATTGCGATGCGATGGTGGCAGGCCAGACACAGCTCCAGGCCACCGCCCAGTGCCGAACCTTCGATGGCCGCCACCACCGGTTTGCCGAATGTTTCCAGCGCGCGAAGCTGAGCCTTGAGGTCCATGGTCATCTGGTAGAAGGCGGCGGCGCGGGTGGCGTCGACCTGACTCAGCTCATTGAGGTCGCCGCCGGCAAAAAACGTCTTCTTCGCCGAGCGGATGATCACGCCGGCGATGGTCTCTTTGTCCGCCTGCAGGCGTTCAAGGGTTTCGGCCATGGCCTGGCGATACGCCGCATTCATGGTATTGGCCTGCTGGCCGGGCATGTCGAGGGTCAGCGTCACGATCTGATCCGGGCCGGTTTCGTAGCAGATGGCATCGCTCATGCGGTCGTTCTTCCTGAAACGGTTATCGAGTAAAGGCGGTCGGCGTAGCGGTTATCGTGCTCCACGTTCAAACCCGCTCGATGATCGTCGCGATGCCCATCCCGCCGCCGACGCACAGGGTCGCCAGACCGTAACGCAACTGCCGGGCTTCCAGCTCGTCGAGCAGCGTGCCGAGAATGATGCAGCCCGTGGCGCCCAGCGGGTGGCCGAGGGCAATCGAGCCGCCGTTGACGTTGACCTTGTCGGGGTCGACACCCATGTCCTTGATGAACTTGAGCACCACCGAGGCGAAGGCCTCGTTGACCTCGAACAGGTCGATGTCATCAATGCTCAGCCCCGCCCGCGCCAGGGCTTTGCGCGTGGCGGGCGCAGGTCCTGTGAGCATGATGGTCGGATCGGTGCTGGTCACCGCCGTCACCACGATGCGCGCCCGGGGCCGCAGTCCCAGGGACTGACCTTTTTGCGCGGTGCCGAGCAGCATCAACGCGGCGCCATCGACGATGCCGGAGCTGTTGCCCGGCGTGTGCACGTGCTCGATGCGTTCGACATGGCTGTAGACGCGCAGCGCCGTGGCGTCATAGCCCATTTTGCCGATGGCCTCGAAACTCGGGCGCAGGTTGCCCAGCGCCTCCAGCGTGGTGTCGGGGCGGATGAACTCGTCATGGTCGAGCAAAAGCAGGCCGTTCCGGTCCCTGACCGGCACCAGCGAACGGCGAAACGCACCCCGCTCCCGGGCCAGCGCCGCCTTGTGCTGGGATTGCACGGCGAACAGGTCCACGTCATCGCGGCTGAAGCCTTCAAGGGTGGCGATCAGATCGGCGCCGATCCCCTGAGGCGTGAAGTGAGTGTGCAGGTTGGTTTGCGGATCAAGTACCCAAGCGCCGCCATCACTGCCCATCGGCACCCGCGACATCGACTCGACCCCGCCGACCACCACCAGATCCTCGAACCCGGAACGGAGCTTCATCGCGCCCATATTCACCGCTTCAAGCCCCGACGCGCAGAACCGGTTGATCTGAACCCCGGCCACGCTCACGGCCCAATCGGCGACCAGCGCTGCGGTTTTGGCGATGTCGGCCCCCTGATCGCCGATGGGCGTAACGCAGCCCAGCACAATGTCATCGACGTGGTGGGTGTCGAGGTGATTGCGCACTTGCAGTTCTTTCAACAGCCCTGCCACCAGATCCACCGGTTTGACGCTGTACAACGCGCCATCCGGCTTGCCCCTGCCCCGCGGCGTGCGCAAGGCATCGTAAATAAACGCTTCGGTCATGCTGTCCTCGCTAAACCGATGAAATGCTTTCTTATAAGTCTGGCCGACAGTCGAACTGTCATGGGAGCACTGTCTATCACAGCGCGCGTCTTTCCGCCGTATCCATCGACAGGGTAGCTGGTTGTGGGAAGTTTCGGACTCGGACGAACGGTAGCGGGCTATTGAACGCAGGCAGTTTCGGTCGCAGGTGTCTAGCAGGCGAATATCTGAGCGATGGCTATTCGCCAATCCTAACGAAGTTATAAGAATTCGACTGGATAATCCTCAAAGATCTAAACCGCACAGCACGCGGGCTCTAAGGTTTAGTCAGTAGCAGTGGCGCCATAACAAATCGATTCACCCTGCGCCCGCCGTCCACGATCTGCTGATCGGGGCACCTGCTCTTTTGCCTCACCTTTGCCAACCCCCGCCTTGGCCTCGACCAAAGCCCATGGGTTTCTGTCGCTCAGGAATAACAAGAAAAGGCATTTACCATGTTCAAGTTCAAGTTCAAGCGCTCGAAAATACGTCAGGCCGGACTTATCGTTTTCGCCACTACGCTGCTGCTGATCTTGCCGAACATGACGCGGTTGTTTGGCTGAGCATCCTGCGCTCGGCACGTGCAGCACCCTACAACGGCGTCCTCTGATTCCCTGTCTCATACAGGGTGAACGGCGGTCGCATGGGTATCAGGTGGTTATGTCGCGGAGTGTCTGCTGTTTCTGTGGCGGGGGGAGTGGCTGCCTGCCGCACTGAGTAGTGCGCAGACCGTGGGAAGGCGGCCAAGCTAGACGCCCGGCCGCTACGGGTTGATCAACCCTGGCGTTGCACCTGAATCATCGGCGCCGGGACGGGCTCTTTCTTCGCAGCCGTCGGAACAGCAATCGGTGCTGACGGCGACACCAGCACCTTGGCGTGCATCTGCTCGCAACCCCCGCCACGGCGCATGCCGCGCACCGGGCAGGCGTCCAGGTAATCCAGGCCGACCGCCAGCTTCAGATGCCGCTCCGGGATCGCCAACTGGTTGGTCACATCAAAGCTGTACCACGCGTCGTCAATCCACGCCTCCGCCCACGCATGGCTGGACAGATGTTCGCTGCTGTCACTGTAGAGATAACCCGACACATAGCGCGCCGGCACCCCAAGACTGCGAGCACAGGCCAGAAACGCGTGGGTGTGATCCTGACAGACGCCAACACGGCTGGCGAACGCTTGCGCGGCGCTGGTATCGACGGCGGTGGAGCCTGGCGTGTAGGTGATGTGCTCGTTGAGCGCGTGCATCATATCGATCAGCGCGGTGCGGTCAGTGCGCTGGTGGGTCTGCGCGATGGCAAAGGCACGAATCGCTTCGTCAGCCTCGGTCAGGCGGGTGAAGCGCAGAAACGGCAGCGACGACTGAGTCTCGTGTTCCGCCTCGCGCTTCTCGTCGATCTCGACCTGGCCGCGCGCGCCAATCACGATGGCTTCGTGGGGTTCGTCCAGGGTCAGCACGTGGAGAATATTGCCGAACGGATCGATCTGCGCACGCACCGGGCGCGGCAATGCCAACTGCCAGCTCAACACCTGCTGGCGCTCGCTGTCGTGGGGGGTCAGACGCAAATACTGGATGCTGGCGCGGACCTGATCGTCGTAGTGATAGGTGGTCTCGTGGCTAATTGAGAGTCTCATGCAGCCTCCAAGTAAGAAGTGTGAATGACGCTACCCAGTTGGGCCAGAAGTGGAATGAATTCGTTCAACCACTCATGCAGGCCTTCATCGAGGATCTCGTCGATGCCGGTGTAGCGCAGGCGAGCGTCCAGCTCGGCGGCCAGACGCTGGGCGGGACGGCCATTGGCCCCGGGCAGACTGGCGAGAATGATGTCCAGCTCCTCCAGACACGCACGCAATGAGCGCGGAATGTCCGCACGCAACAGCAGCAATTCAGCGACCTGACGGGCACCCGGTGCATCGCGATAGACTTCCGTGTACGCCTCGAATGAGGACAATGCGCGCAACAGCGCACTCCATTGGTAGTAGCCGGCAGCGGAACTGTCTGCTGCCGCGTTGGCGGACGGGCCGCGCAATTCGAGCATTTCATAACGCGCATCGAGCATGCGCAGGGTGTTGTCGGCGCGCTCGATGAACGTCCCCAGGCGAATGAAACGGAACGCGTCGTTGCGCATGATGGTGCCATAGGTCGCGCCGCGGAACAGGTGCGAACGCTCCTTGACCCACTCACAGAAACGGCTCATGCCGTATCGACTCAAACCCTGTTCGGCGATGCCGCGAATTTCCAGGTACGTGGCGTTGATGTTTTCCCACATGTCCGCGGTAATCCGCCCACGCACGGCATGGGCACTGGCCCGCGCCGCACCCAGGCAACTGAAGATGCTTGCCGGGTTTTCGGCGTCCAGCGCGAAAAAGTGCAGCAAGCGTTCGGCGTGCAGGTCGCCGTGGCGCTCCAGGTAATCGTCCAGGGTTCCAGTGATCAGCAGGGGCATGGCGATTTCATTGAGGCCATCCCCGCGTCCGTCCTGTGGCATCAGCGACAGCGAGTAACTGACGTCGAGCATCCGCGCGAGGTTTTCGGCGCGCTCCAGGTACCGCGACATCCAATATAAATCCGAGGCAGTTCTACTTAGCATTGGCAGGCATCCTTAATCCTCGACCACCCAGGTGTCCTTGGTTCCGCCACCCTGCGACGAGTTAACCACCAGCGAGCCTTCGCGCAGGGCAACACGCGTGAGACCACCGGGCACTACACGGGTTTCGCGGCCAGCCAGGACGAACGGGCGAAGGTCGATGTGGCGCGGGGCGATGCCGTTCTCGACGAAGGTCGGACAGGTCGACAGGCACAAGGTCGGTTGCGCGATATACGCATGGGGCTTGGCTTTGAGCCGCGCCCGGAACGACTCGATTTCAGCGGCGGTGGCTGCGGGGCCCACGAGCATGCCGTAACCGCCGGAGCCCTGGGTTTCCTTGACCACCAGATCGCCCAGATTGGCGAGCACGTGGGACAACTCCTCGGGCTTGCGGCACTGCCAGGTCGGCACGTTCTTGAGGATCGGCTCTTCGTCGAGGTAGAAACGGATCATGTCGGTCACAAAGGGGTAGACCGACTTGTCGTCCGCCACGCCGGTGCCGATGGCATTGGCCAGCACCACATTGCCCGAGCGGTACGCCGCCAGCAGGCCCGGCACGCCGAGCATCGAATCCGGATTGAACGCCAGCGGATCAAGAAAAGCGTCGTCGAGCCTGCGGTAAATCACGTCGACCGCTTTCGGGCCGTCGGTGGTGCGCATGAACACGCGGTCATCGCGCACGAACAGGTCAGCGCCTTCCACCAGCTCGACACCCATTTCCCGGGCCAGAAACGCGTGCTCGAAAAACGCGCTGTTGAAGCGCCCAGGGGTCAGCACGACGACGCTCGGGTTATCCAGCGGGCTCGAGCTTTTCAGGGTGTCCAGCAACAGATTCGGGTAGTGATCGATCGGCGCAATGCGTTGCGCGGCGAACAGCTCGGGGAACAACCGCATCATCATCTTGCGGTCTTCGAGCATGTAGCTCACGCCGCTTGGCGTGCGCAGGTTGTCTTCGAGCACGTAATACGTGCCGTCGCCATCACGCACCAGATCGACGCCGGAGATGTGCGAATACAGGTCACGATGAAGATTCAGGCCCTGCATCGCCAACTGGTATTGCTCGTTGGCAAGGACCTGTTCGGCGGGAATGATCCCGGCCTTGATGATGCGCTGATCGTGATAGAGGTCAGCGAGAAACATGTTCAGTGCCTTGACGCGCTGAATGCAGCCGCGCTCCACCACCCGCCATTCGCTGGCCGGAATGCTCCGCGGAATGGTGTCGAAGGGGATCAGCCGCTCGGTGCCCTGCTCGTCGCCGTACAGCGTGAACGTGATCCCGGCGCGATGAAACAATAAATCGGCCTCACGCCGGCGCTGAGCGAGCAACTCAGGCGGCGCTTCGCCCAACCAGCGGGCGAATTCCCGATAATGCGGACGAACTATGCCGCCCGCATCGTACATCTCGTCATAAAAGGTGCGGATCATGCCGTACTCCTTGTCACCATGGACACCAGAGCCTTCGCAAGGCCCGTGCCATCGGCATAAACGCTTTAATATCAATGGGTTGAATTAAACAGCCAGAGCGTCCGCACCATTCCTGTGCACGATGCGCCCTAACCCGTTCCCCGACGCTTCATGGCGAAGCGTCGTTCACTTTTAAAATCTATCGCGGGCATAGCGACAGTTCATTTCCGTGCGGCTAAGGGGCTGAGCATAATCGCCCTATACCGCAGACCAACCCGCCGGATCACACAAGGCGATTGGCTCAACACCTGATTGGCAACGCCACCCGATATTCCCTTTCCGCCGCTCCCAAGAGAGCGGCCTTTTTTTGCCTGTGATTCAGCTCGGTGCATCTCCCGCTCCACGCTTGGTCGTGAAGGCGGGAGACAATTTTCACCGATCAGCGCCTTGCTTCGGCGCATGACGGTTGATCAGCTCAATGAAGGCGCTTGAGCTCCTGTTTGACGCCCCAGCCTTCGACCTCCCCGTCCAGACCGAAAATCGCCGTCTGGAAATCCTGCTCGAAGTCGCCTATCCCGTCGTAGGTTGCGTACATCAACTTGCTCAGTTCCAGGTGCCAGGCACCGTCTTCCAGTGCATTGAGCTGGACATTGACTGACTCGCCACGAAATTTTTCCGCAGCCTGACGCGCCCGGTCCTCATCCGGAAAGGTGGCATAGAACTCGATGGGGTGAATGCGTGCGAAGTCGAAACCGCCTTCTTTCATGCAGCGCAGAACATGGCTGCTGACGTCTTCTTGATAGGCTGTGCTCATGAAACGTCCTCCTATGCAACGATAGATAGAGTTTCAACTATCCCGAAACACACCTCGATGGCGAGGCGTGTAGCGGCAGGTCATCTGCCGCCCGGGACTCAAGCATGTCGCTGACAAGGCCGGTGCGTTTTACAAAACGGGCATACGTACGCGAGCGGACTCGGGTAGATGCATCACCGACCTCGCTCGCAGAGTACGCCCATTGGCTGGGCGTTGCCAATTGGCAGGATGGCGGGAAATGCAGGCTTCTTACGAAGCCTCGACGATGGAGATGATCTGTACCGCGTTCTGCTCTTTGAGTGTCTTAACGGTGGGCTCGGCAGTGCGACCGTCGAGGTCGTTCAGATCAAGATCACTGGCGACCGGAAACAGGATCGGACGGAGTTGCTGCGCAGCCTCTTCTTCACTGGGACGGTGATCGGATTCAAGATCGAGGGTTTGCTGCACACCGTCTTTGTCCAGATACGAAATAGTCCACACTTTCATCAATGTCTCCTCAGTAAAGGCCTGACAACGGCCTGATGATCTTGACCCTTACAGCGCAACGACGTTCAACCCGAATCGTCAGCGCACAGCTGACGTTGGCAGCCTGAAGCCAAGGATTCGCAGGCAAAAAAAACGCCCCGGTATCGGGGCGTTTTCATCAGGCTGCGGTCATTGTGGCTTGGCGTCTTTGACCCCTGCCGTGTTGTCCAGCAGGCTCTTGGTCGCGGTCTGCAGGAAGCTGTCGAGCTTCTTGCGCAACTCGGCGACGTCCGGCGCATTCGGCATCAGCTCGGCATGGGGCTTGGTGCCCAACTCGTAGCTGTAGACCTTCGGCTCCATTTCCTTGGGTTCGATCAGGATCCGGTTGCCGGTGACCAGCGCCACGGTCTGCTCGCTGCCCGATGGCTTGATCACGCCAAAGCCCTCGTCTCCCGCTGGCAGATTGAGCAGGTCGCGGCCCCAGCACTGGTGCACGGTGTCGCCACCCAGGCGGCCCATGATGGTCGGCACGATGTCGATCTGCGTGCCGACGATGCTGCTGCGCTTGCCGAACTTGTCTTGCAGGCCCGGGGCGATCATCAGCATAGGGACGTTGAAGCGGCCCAGGTCCATCTCGGTGATCTGCTCGTTGTTGCCGAAGCCGTGGTCACCGACGACCACGAACAGCGTGTCTTTGTAATACGGCTCTTTCTTGGCCTTCTCGAAGAACTGACCCAGCGCCCAGTCCGAATAACGCATGGCGGTGAGGTGCTCATCCAGCGTGCCATGCCCGGTGACGCGCTCGACCGGCAGATTCGCCGGCAGTGCGTACGGCGTGTGGTTGGACAGGGTTTGCAGCAAGGCATAGAACGGCTTGCCTTTGGCCTCGCGGGCTTTCAGCTCCTCGGCGCCACGGTCGAACATGTCCTGATCGGACACGCCCCAGGTCGGGTCCGAGAACACCGGGTTGACGAAGTCGTTGCGGCCAATGAAGTTGGTCATGCCCTGGTTGCTGAAGAAGCCTGACTGGTTGTCCCAGGCGAAGTCACCGTTATAGACGTAAACGTCATCGTACTTGCGCGCGCTGAGCAGTTGCGGCAGACCGGACAGCTTGTGACTGCCTTCCGGCGTCTGCATCAGGTATTCGAAGCCCGGCAGGTTCGGGAAGCACGCCATAGTGGCGAACATGCCCTGATGGGTGTGCGTGCCGTTGGAGAAGAAGCGATCGAACAGCAGCCCTTCCTGGGACAGTTTGTCGAAGTAAGGCGTGATGTTCGATTCGTCGCCCAGCGCACCCACCGAATGGCCGGCGAAGCTTTCCATCAGGATCACGACGACGTTCTTGATCGGCAGCGTGTTGGCCGGCGGCGGCGTGAAATCGCGACGGACAGCGGCTTTGTCTGGATCGATCAGCTTGTCGTTGGCGGTCAGCAGCATGTCGCGTACGGTCTGCTGGGCTTCAGCCACAGGCAGGGTCGCTTTCCAGATGTTGTCGCGGTCCTCGGACATCCGGCTCTTCGCCGCCGCGATCAGCGTCAGCGTGCCGTTCAGGCCAAGGGTGTTGGCGAAGTTGGAGTCAGTGGTGTACGCGTCGCCCCAACGCAGCGGCGGGCCCTGGCGCAAGGTGCCGCGAGCGGCGATGACGGCCACCACCAGACACAGCAGGAAGACCACGGCGCGTTTGTACAACGGCGCGACCACACGGTTGTCGGCGCTGGCGACGTTGAACCCGCCACGGGGCCGGGTCACGCGATCGACACCTTTGAAGACCAGGCTCAGCAGCCAGGTCACCAGTGCCCACGCCAACAGATAACGAACCACCGGGTAGCCGTACCAGATCATGCTCAGAACGGTTTTCGGGTCTTCTTTGACGTATTGGAAAACCAGGCCGTTCAGGCGCTGGTGGAATTCACGGTAGAAGTCCATCTCCATCAGGCCGAAGAACGCGGTCAGGCTCGCAACCAGCGTCAGCCAGAAGCGAAACACCCCACGGGCCGCCATCAGGCGCGCGCTGAACAGGGACAGCAGGAGGGGAATCAGGATGTACACGACCAGACGCAGATCGAATCGCAGGCCATTGCCGAACGCCTCGACAAACGTTGAAGCCGGCGTCGCGCCGATGCCTTCGCGGTTATAGACCAGCAGCGCAACGCGCAAAAGGGTGTACAGGACCATCAGCACCAGGCCGCTCAGGAGCGTATAGGCCAGGTGCGATTTGACGGTAGGTTGCGGCGCGCGCGCCGGGGCGTCCGTTTTGGCCATGTGTTGTGGGATCCGTTGGATTCAGGTTTAGGTTCAAAAAGCGGTGCGCCCGATCACATCGAAATGCCGGTCCGGGCTACGGGGGCCAAATATTACGTGAACCCTCGCGGTTTACCACCGATCCCGCGCATTCTTCATGACGGATCGGCACAAACATTTATCTCAATCAGTGGGTAGCCGTGGAACGGCGCGAATCTTCCCGAAGAAACGGTGAAAATTCCGTTCATTAACGACGCCACTCATATTTTCTTACAAAGCCTTGAATAACGCTTACACCTTGAACGTCTGGGCATACCGCTCGACGGCGTGTTCGATGGCGTCGAAAACATGGGGTGCGTGGGAGTTGAGCGAGGCGTTTTCCTGCAGCGACGCCTGCACCGCTGCGATCAGCCTTTCGATGCGCACGTTCGGTTTGCGGATGTCGCAGGTCGACGCGAGGGTCAGAATGCCGAGCCTCGAGCCGAACAGGCTTTTCGAGCCATCCAGGCGCAGGGCGAGCGCGTCGTCCTTTATGTACGCGGTGGTGTTGACGATGTCGTAGGCTGGCGCCAATTGAGCGTCCGCCCCCAGCGGGTCGCGATACAGCACCCCGAAATTCTTCAGATGGGCATCGCCGTTGCCGACCATGCAGCTGAGCGCGACGATGTCGAAGAACTGATCCAGCGAATCACGCACATGCTCCGGCGCGCAGAACAGGCGAATGGCCTTGGCGATGTTTTCATAGCTGGAGTCATATTTCTGTTCCGTGCCCAGGCCCATCAGTACGGCCATGTCCTCGAAGCCGATGGCACGCTGGTCAGCGTCCCGATCAAAGCGGCGCATGACGAACAGCTGGCGGTTATCCGACAGATAAAATTCCGGTACTGGCATGCCGGCTCTGCGCGCCGCGTCCATGCACACGTACTCGTTGACGGCCAGCCCGGGAAAGTCGGCCCTCCCCGACTTGACGATCAATTCGGGCATCAGCAGCGTGGCTTTCGGGTCCGTAACGAAATCCGAATCGGGCACGATGACCTTGGGCTGAACGCCTGAAATCCCCGTGCGCAAAATGTACTGATCGACCAGTTCGGCAAACAGATCCTGCGTCCCGTCCCAACTGAGTATCTGCCCCAGGCTTTTGCCTGCAACAGGGCCCACCCCACCCAGCAAGTCGTCGATCATGGGCGATGCCACGGCGACGCGGCCGACGGGCGAACCGCTACCGGTCAATGCCATGAGCAGCATGGGGTTGATGGGCGTGGTTTTGGCGAGGCGATTGCGCAGCTGTTCCAGCACGAAGCCTTCGGGCAGGTTCATCTGGAAGACGGGATGCAGGCTGCGCGAGACGTAAGCCGCATCGCGCACGCCCATGGTCAGGCTGATCTGCGACACCGGGCTGGCGTCCAGGCCATAGCGAAACAGGTAGTCGCCGGACTCAGACGCCGACAGCTCACCGCTCTCACCTTCCGGGGTAAAAATGCGTACACGATCCAGCGGTTTCACTGGAACACCTCGCGCAGCTCTTCAAAGGTCGGGCGTCGGGCGGAAACGACTTTTATCTCGGCATTCAACGCGGCCAGCACCTTGGCGTAGAAATTCACCGCCACGGTCGGGCTGCCTTTTTCGACTTCTGCGAGCTTTTGCCGTGTCATGCCCGACTGGTAGGCCAACTGCACTTGGGTAAGGCCGCGGGATTTGCGCATCTCTTCGATCTGGCTGCCCAAGCGCTCGAGCAATAATGTCGCGTCCATTTGTCACGCCTGCATAACATTCAACGATCAATGGAATGTATACGTGACATGACTGGCGAGCAAGGAGAAGTTACGCAAACCTGACATTGCCTGACGGATGTCAGATTTACGTAACATAACAAGCCGTCAGGCGTTGCTTGGCTTGCTGATCGCCTGAAGAACGTACTGTGGCAATGCGAAGGCGCCGATGTGGACCTCAGGATTGTAGTAACGGGTGACGATGCCGCTGCCGGCGAATCGCTGACGCAGGGTATCCAGCGAAATCTTGCGGTGCTCGGAATCCGTCGCGCCCCAGGCAAACGTCATCGCGCCACCAATATAGGTGGGCACCGCTGCCTGATAGAAATGCCAGTCGGCGAACAGGCCATTCATGCGCCCTGCCGTGGTCTGCACTTCGCTCAGCTGCATGAACGGCGTGCCGTTCTGCGTGACCAGAATCCCGCCTTCGTTGAGGCAGCGATGGCAGGCCTGATAGAAGTTTTCCGAAAACAGCACTTCGCCCGGCCCGATCGGGTCCGTCGAATCGGAAATGATGACGTCGAATTTTTCCTCGGTGGTGGCAACGAAGCGCATGCCGTCGTCGATGACCAGGTTCAGACGCGCATCATCGAAAGCGCCTTTGGAGTGGTTCGGCAGGTATTCCTTGCACATCTCGACCACAGTGCCGTCGATCTCGACCATGGTGATGTGCTCGACCGTCGCGTGCTTGGCGACTTCGCGCAGCATGCCGCCATCGCCACCGCCGATGATCAGCACACGTTTGGCGCGGCCGTGGGCCAGGATCGGCACGTGGGTGAGCATCTCGTGATAGATGAACTCGTCGGCTTCGGTGGTCTGAATCACGCCGTCCAGCGCCATGACCCGGCCCATGCGCGGGTTCTGAAAAATCACCAGATGCTGATGCTCGGTGCGCACTTCATGCAGCATCTTTTCCATGCGAAAGCGCTGGCCATAGCCTTCGTACAACGTTTCTTGATAATCGCTCATGGATGGAGTCCCCGATAACTACTGATGACAGGACGGCAGGCCGCCCACAAGAAGGCGCGCATTCTACGTCGCGGAGCATGACAGGTCGAATGTCGTGGTGGCGTGGGTGATCTGGCAAAACAAAAACGCCCGACTGGCCAGGCCAGTCGGGCATCATGTGTTCTGAAGCCTTGCTGCAATACTAGATACGCACATTGCCACGTGGGCCAGCGATTGCCCAGATGATCAGGCCCAGCACCGGCAGGATGACGATCAGCAAAATCCAGAGAATTTTCTTCCCGGTTTCCGCGCCGCTTTTCAGCACGTTGATGATCGCCCAGATATCCAGAGCCAGAATGATCAGGCCAATCAGACCGTTGAAGGTAGAACCCATGGTGTTGCTCCTAATTGAAGGCTTGCTCACTTGAGAGTGGCGGGCTGCAATGAGGGTTCCGTTGGTCGGCAGGGATATTTCTCGGCGCAGCAAAACGCGGTGACGGAGATCAAACCTGCGCCTTGAGCGCCTCCAGCGCGGGCTCGATCAATATGCCGAGCTCGACGCCGAGTGCCATGACCCGCTCAACGTCAGCGCCGTAGACCAGCACCGTCTGCAACACGTGGTCCAGCGGCTCGCTGATGTCCATCAGCACATACCCGCCCATGTCCTTGTTCATGCTGGACAGCTGAATCTGAATACGGTTAAGCGCGGCCAGGGGTTCAGCTTTAGTCAGCTGTTTGGGCTTGATGTTGAACGGCACGTTGGGGCCGAACGACGCCATGATCTCGGTCAGCAGATCAGGGTAGGTATCAGCCTGAAGCAAGACAGTATCAGGCAGGCTGCCGATGACGACCCACTCGCCCAGCGGGATCGGGAAGGTGTCGTCGAAATTGATGTCGGGGTTGGCGGCCTGAAATGCTTCGGGGTCGGCGTAAGCCTGGGCGGCTTCGTCGGCGATTTTTTCGATTTCTTCATCGCTCATGCAGCCGGAGCTGATCTTGCTGATGAATTCGATGAGTGAAGCTTTCATGGCAGATCGTCCGGGGGCTGGAAACAGGCGCGCAGGATAGCTGGAAATGCTGCGCGCCTCTATCGCTTACGCCCCCAGACGGGTGAGCTGCTCGGCGGTCTCGGTCGCGCCCATGGTCTGTGCGGCCATCAGCGGGGTGACGCCCTTGGCATCCTGGATGTGAGGGTTGGCACCCTTGGAGATCAGGTAGTCGACGATCGCGGTACGGTTGAACATCGCCGCCATCATCAATGCGGTACGGCCGTCGGCTGATGCGCCTTCGACGTCTGCGCCGCCTTCCACAAGGATCTTCACGGTTTCCAGATCGCCCTTGAACGCAGCGCCAGCGATCGGGCTCTGGCCGTTGTCGTTGCGCAGTTCCGGGTCAGCCTTGTGCTTGAGCAGGACCCGCACGGCATCTTGATGACCGTGGTAGCTGGCCAGCATCAACAGCGTGTCGCCTTTATGGTTGCGAAGATTGGGGGTCAAGCCGTTTTCCAGCAGCCGATCGAGCATCGGGGCGTCGCCGGCACGAGCCCGGTCGAACACCTGCTCGGCAAATTCCAGTGCCTCTTCGTCTGTCATGCGCGTGGCAGAACCGGGCGTGGTGGGGGCTTCTGACATTTCTTAACTCCAGTAGCGCAAGGCATTGCGCGGGACAAAATCAAAGGATGCGGCGATTCATGGGCCAGGCAATCTATGAGCCGTGGATAAAGCGTGTAGTTCCACTGATGACGCCATCGCTCATGGCGCACCGTCGACAGCGCCGCCGCAGATGACACTAACGATGCCAGCTTCACCAACCGGCGCCAAACGATCAGTTTCAATGAGCCCGATAGCGCGGGCTGAGAGCCCGGCGAGAAAATTTCGCAACAAGACGAAATAAATCCCGGATACCGCTGTCTCAGTTATGTCCGCAATGCGCGACTCCCTCCCCGCAACACCCCTTCATCACCCCCCACTCCGGTAAATTGCAGGATGCACGAAAGGCATTCATGCAAATTGCACGAAGCAGAATTCTTATCAAAACTGTAAGCCCTTGATTTTATTGACTTTTATTTAACTGCAAAAGCTGGCACAGTCACTGCACTAGTCATTCCAAGCTTGTTATCCCATGAGCAATGGAGCCTCTAGACATGACTTTCATCCAAGAAAAATTCGCATCCGTATTTTCCGATTTCGAAGTCACCACCCAGCCGCGTCCGGACGGTGGCGTTCTGTTGACTCTGCGCAATGAAGAAGGCACCAACATCCGCCGCTGCGTGTCTTACGCTCAATTGCACACCCCAGTGCAACTGGAATGGGTGATCAGCGCGATTCGTCGTGACCTGGCCGCACAAGCCAGCGAGCTGCCCGCTATCTCGATGTTGCAAAGCCAGCACCGTTTTGATCTGCCTACTTATCACACCCGATAAGTACGAAGCCGGAACCTGGCGTTCCGGCAGCAGCATGTTTCACTCTCATCGAAGCATCCCTTGTAGATTCCCGCGATAGTTGATGCTATCGCGGTTTTTTTTGGGCTTTTTTTGCTGAGGGCGACGTTAGACGCCGGCGCGCATGCAGCCTCCTTCTACTGAATGATCCCCCGACACAATGCCTCGCCCACGGCCTGAGCGCGGTTGGTGACCCCGAGCTTGGCGTAGATGCTCTTGAAGTGATGCTTGACGGTCGCCTCCGAGACTTCTTTTATCAGCCCGATCTCCCACGCCGTCTTGCCTTCCCGCGCCCATTTGAGGATCTCCAGTTCTTTCGGAGACAGCGCCCGCGTCTGCAGTTGTCGGCCCTTCCCCGCCACGTGAAGCATCGGCACCAGACTGGTGAGCAGGTAGCGATCGTTGTGGGTCAGCGGTCGCTCCATGCCGTTGAGCGTGCAGATGGTGACGACGCCTTGATTGGCGCGCGTCTGGCTGCTGTACCCATAGGAAAACGCCGGAAGCAGGTCGCAGTCCTCCACGGCAGCCATGTAGGCAGCAGACGGCGGGTAGGTCTTGAAGGCCTCTTCCCAATTCAGAAAACCCATGGTGTGGCGGTAGCAACGGATAACCGGGTCTTCGATCATCAGGCGTCCCTGGCAATAAAGATCCTTCCAGTAGCTGTCGACGTTCGACGTGATGCAACTGAGCAGCACGCCATTGCGATACTGATAAAGCATGGCCCGTTCGCTGCGGCATTCGGCCCGTAGCCAGTCAAGTGCGTTGGCGATGGCCGCATCGCCGTCCTGTTCAGTGATGCTGCTGACCATTTGTTGTATCAACGGACTCAGCGTCCCTGTCTGTGCGTTTTTCATGTTCCCCTCCCGTTTAAAACCATCAAATGCGCAGCCCTGATGCCCCTTGGATTTTTTATGCATGGCAGCTGAAAACGGCGTCAGGTGCTGTCGTCAACACGACCGCACGAGGCGCATTCAAAAGCTGTCAGGGTGCGACAGGCGAAGGGTTACACAGTCGAGGAGGGTTAAACACAGCGTCGAAAACAAACAGGCATGCCTGACCGTGAAACAAGCAACTTCCCACAAACGAACAAAAACCAACTTACATTTTTCCGCATTTGGATACAAAAACGGCCAATGTCAGAGACATCGGCCGTCGGTTTTCAGCACACCTGATGCGTCAGAAAGCGCTGGGCTCTATCGCCGTAAAACTGTTCACGTTGATATGCCCGTTCAGTTCTCCGCCATCGCGCACCAGTGCGCAGGTGGCCATGCCGGCCTGTTGCGCTGCATCGAGTTCTTCGACGATGTCGGACAGAAACAGGATCGCTTCCGCCGGATGCCCGATGCTCGACGCAATCGATCGATAGGACGCCTCCTCGCGCTTGGGCCCGGAGGTGGTGTCGAAGTAGCCGCTGAACAGCCCGGACAGATCGCCCGCCTCGGAGCAGCCGAAGATCAGCTTCTGTGCCTGGATCGAACCCGAGGAGTAGACGTAAAGCGCATACCCCGCCTGATGCCAGCGTTTCAGCGCCTCAACGGCATCCGGGTAAACGTGTCCCTTGAGCTGCCCGGCCTGGTAACCCTGCTGCCAGACCATGCCCTGCAATGCTTTGAGCGGCGTGGCTTTAAGGTCTTCGGCGATCCATTGCAAGAGGATCTCTATCACCCGATCGACACTCGCGTCAGGTTCACCGCTGTCGTTGCGCACGGCCTGCAACTGCGCGGCCACGTCGGGTTCGCCGGCATGCTGGCGAACGAATTCGGGCAGATGCTGCCTGGCGTACGGAAAGAGCACGTCGAAGACGAAGCTCACCGCGCTGGTGGTGCCTTCGATGTCAGTCAGGATCGCTTTGATGGTCATGTTGATCAGTCTTCCAGGCGCGGGAACTGGCTGGCGATGCTTTCACCGGTGAATTTGGCCACCCAGCCATCCGGGTTGTTGAACAGGCGAATGGCAACGAAATGCGGATGCTCGCCCATGTCGAACCAGTGACGGGTACCGGCCGGAACCGAGATCAGGTCGTTTTTCTCGCACAGCACGGCGTAGACGAAGTCGTCGATGTGCAGGGTAAACAGCCCGCGACCGGCGACGAAGAAACGCACCTCATCTTCGCCATGCTGATGCTCCTCGAGGAACTTGGCGCGCAGTTCGGCCTTCTGCGGGTGGTCACTGTTGAGGCTGATCACATCGACGGTCACGTAACCCCGCTCGGTCATCAGCCTGTCGATCTGGGTGCGGTAGGCCGCGATGACCTCCTCCTGACTGGCGCCGGGGGTGATCGGCGTTGCCGCCTGCCAACGGTCGAAGGCCACGCCATGCTCGGCCAGAGTCGAGGCAATGTCTTCCAGGTGGGTCAGGACCTTGTTGGGCAGTTCGGGGGATGACACGTGGTAAACGGACAGACTGCTCATTGGGGGGCTTCCTCGGTTCGGTCCGCGTCTGTCGGCTCTGGGGCCGATCAGATGCGTTTGATTCAGGCAGTGGGGACGCTGCGTGCAACCTTCAACGCTGCAGCGATCAGCGGTTGAGCACGGACAGCGTCTTGAGCTCGCATTCGAACAGGAATTCGAACGCTTCGATCTGGCGCAAGGCATCGCTCATCTTCGCGCCCCACGTGTACAAACCATGACCGCGAATCAGGTAACCGGCGCAGTCAGGGTGTTGATCCAGCCAGGGCTGAACCTTATCTGCGAGCCGGGCGATGTCCTGATCGTTGTCGAAAATCGGCACCACCACTTTTGATTCATGGGTGGAAACGCCGCTGAAGGCTTTTTGCAGCTCGTAGTCCTCGAACACCAGATGATCGCCAGCAGTGAGCCGGGACAGCACGGTGGCGTTGACCGAATGAGTATGGAGCACGGCGCCCACCGCCGGCTTGCAGCTATAAAGCTGCGTGTGCAGCAGGGTTTCAGCCGACGGTTTTTTGCTGGGCTCCAGACTGTTGCCGGCAAGGTCGGTGGCCAGCACGTCGCCCATACCCAACTGGCCCTTGTGCTTGCCGGAGACGGTGAGCAGCGCTTCGGTCGGCGACAGGCGCACGGAATAATTGCTGCTGGTGGCGGGCGACCAGCCCCGGGCGTACAGAAACTGCCCCGCTTCGATGATTTCCCGAGCCAGTGCTTCGCGACTCATACGCGCTCCTCTTTCATACATGTGGCGGTCAGGACAGCAGCGGCCACGGCCGCCAGACTCGCAATGGCAAAGGTCCAACTGGCGCCCAGCGCGTTCCAGCTGTAACCGGAATACAACGCGCCCATCGCCCCGCCGGTGCCGGAAAGGGCAGCGTACAACGCCTGACCCTGACCTTGCTGCCGTGGGCCGAAGCTGCGTTGCACATAATGCACGGCCGACGCATGAAAGCTGCCGAAAGTGGCTGCGTGCATCAGTTGGGCGACGATCAGAACCGCCAGATGATCGGCCAGATTACCCAGCAAAAGCCAGCGCAATGCGGCGATCACAAAGCTGGTGATCAGCACCTGACGAACACTGAAGCGCTGCAGCACACGGCTCATCACCATGAACATCAACACTTCAGCGATCACCCCCAGCGCCCACAGCAGGCCAATCATGCCGCGGGTGTAACCGAGGTGTTCCAGGTGCAGCGTTAGAAAGGTGTTATACGGCCCGTGGCTCAGTTGTATCAGGGCGACGCTGACATAAAACGCCAGCACGCCCGGCCTGATCAGCTGCCTGAGAAAGCCCTCTCCCGCGACCCGCACGCCCGAGACCACCGGTTGAGCATTCGGCACCCACCAACTGCTGGCGATAATGCCGAGCAGGATCAATAGCAGCAGTTGCGGGTAGTAATCCAGGCTGAACCACTCCAGCATCCGGCCCAACACCACGACCGAAAGAATGAAGCCAATCGATCCCCACAGCCGGATCTGGCTGTAGCGGGAAGTCTGGCCCTGCAAATGCGTCAGCGTGATGACTTCGAATTGCGGCAGCACCGCGTGCCAGAAAAACGCATAGAGCGCCATGACCATCGCCAGCCAGGCGTAGGACGTGTCGACGAGAATCAGGCTGAAACAGGCCAGTCCGCAAATGGCGCCGAAGCGCACGATGGTCAGGCGTCGGCCGGTGTAATCGCCGAGCCAGCCCCAGACGTTGGGCGCAACGCAGCGCATCAGCATCGGGATTGCCACCAGTTCGCCGATGCGCGCGGCGGAAAATCCCAGGTGACTGAAATACAGCGCCATGTAGGGCGCCGTGGCCCCGAGCAGGGCGAAATAGAAGAGATAGAAGCTGGCGAGCCGCCAGTAAGGAAGCGCCGCCACGCTCAGATGACTGCGGCGGCGGCGCGCGGCTCAGGCATTACAGCTGACCCAGAATCGGCGTCGTAACACGCACGTCAGCGTTTTGCCCGCGGTGGCGCAGCAGGTGGTCAACCAGCACGATGGCCATCATCGCCTCGGCAATGGGCGTGGCGCGGATGCCGACGCAGGGGTCATGGCGGCCCTTGGTGATGACTTCGACGGAGTTGCCATCGACGTCGATCGAGTGCCCCGGCGTGGTAATGCTGGAGGTCGCTTTCAGGGCCAAATGCGCAACGATCGGCTGGCCGGACGAAATCCCGCCGAGGATGCCGCCGGCGTTGTTCGACAGAAAACCTTCGGGGCTCAGTTCGTCGCGATGCTCGGTGCCGCGCTGGGCCACGCAGGCAAAGCCGGCGCCGATCTCGACGCCCTTGACTGCGTTGATGCTCATCAACGCATGGGCCAGTTCGGCATCGAGACGGTCGAAAATCGGCTCGCCCAGGCCCGGCATTACCCCTTCGGCCACGACCGTGATTTTCGCGCCCACCGAGTCCTGATCGCGACGCAACTGGTCCATGTAGGCTTCCAGCTCCGGCACCTTGCTCGGGTCAGGGCTGAAGAAGGCGTTGTCTTCCACCGAATCCCAGGTCTTGAACGGGATTTCGATCGGGCCGAGCTGGCTCATGTAGCCGCGAACGGTAATGCCCTGGGTGGCGAGAAACTTCTTGGCGATGGCCCCGGCGGCGACGCGCATGGCGGTTTCCCGCGCAGAGCTGCGACCGCCGCCACGGTAGTCGCGGATGCCGTATTTATGGTGGTAGGTGTAATCGGCGTGGGCGGGGCGGAACAGGTCCTTGATCGCCGAGTAGTCTTTGGACTTCTGATCGGTGTTGCGAATCAGCAGGCCGATGGACGCACCGGTGGTCTTGCCTTCGAAGACGCCAGACAGAATTTCGACCTCGTCGGGCTCCTGACGCTGGGTGGTGTGGCGACTGGTCCCCGGCTTGCGGCGGTCGAGGTCACGCTGCAGGTCTTCCAGCGACAGCTCGATGCCCGGCGGGCAGCCGTCAACGATGGCAACCAGTGCCGGACCGTGGCTTTCGCCGGCAGTGGTGACAGTGAACAGCTTGCCGTAGGTATTGCCGGACATGCGGGAGGCTCCGAGGACGTTCAAAAACTCAAGCGCGCCAGTATACGCAGGCTTATGGCGCAGTTCATCCTCGAACCTTATTCATTTGCCCGCGTCCAATTGACACTTTATTGATGACGGTCCTGCAATGCTAAGCGCCTTACCCCTGATTCGCGGCTTCTGGCCGCTGCGAGCGATCATCTTGAGCCTGACCCTGCTGTCATCCATCGCCCACGCCGGAACGCCCGTCGTGCTGCAGCGCCCCATCAGCCTGGACACCGGCACCGGCGAGCTGTTCGGCACGCTGCTGCTGCCCAAGTCACCGAATCCGGTCCCGGTGGTGTTGATCATCGCCGGTTCAGGGCCGACCGACCGTGACGGCAACAACTCCGACGGCGGACGCAACGACAGCATGAAGCGTCTTGCCCTGATCCTCGCCAAGCACAACATTGCCAGCGTGCGTTATGACAAACGCGGCGTTGCGGCCAGTCGCCCCGCCACCCCGGACGAGCGCGATCTGAGCATCGAGAAGTACGTCGACGACGCCGTCGCCTGGGCCGCCAAACTCAAGACCGACGCGCGCCTGGGCCCTCTGATTCTGATGGGCCACAGTGAAGGCGCACTGGTCGCCACTCTGGCGGCAGAACGTGCGGGGGCCGTGGCGTTGATCTCCGTTGCCGGCACCGGTCGCCCGGTGGATCAAGTGGTCCGCGAGCAACTGCAGGATCGCCTCCCGCCTCCGCTGCTGGCGCGCAGTGAGCAACTGATCGAGGAGATCAAGGCCGGCAAGACTGACAACGACGTGCCTGAGCCCCTTCAGGTGGTGTTCCGCCCGAGCGTGCAGCCTTACCTGATTTCACTGTTCCGGCAGAACCCGACCGCAGCGTTCGGGCAACTGAAAATCCCGACATTGATCATTCAGGGCCGCAACGACATGCAGGTGGGCGTGGGCGACGCCGAGCTGCTGCACAAGGCCAAACCCGACTCGCAACTGGCGATCATCGACGGCATGAACCACGTGCTGCGCATCGTGCCGATGGACATCAAGCGGCAGTTGGCGTCCTACAAGGATCCGCAGTTGCCGTTGGCCAGCGAAGTCACCGATCGCATCCTGAAGTTTCTCGACTCGGTACCGGCCGCCTGAGGCCGGTGCTCTTCTCGTCGACGCGCGAGTCGACGCACGATCCCTTTAGCTTCGTCAGAAACGGCCGATAGCTGTCTGCTGGCATCGTGTGCCGGTGCCATGTGCCGGGCAAATGTCGATAACAGGATCGCCGTGATGACAGAAGCAACCATGCAAACCGACGCGGTCGAGCCGACCGAAGCCAAAGAAGGCGAAGTCGCCGCGCCTGTCTTGTGGGAAGAAGTGCATGCGGAGCACTTCTCGATGCTGCGTCTGGCGCCCCTGCCGACCGACCGCGCGACCGGCGCCCGCCCGCTGCGCTTCGTCGAGTTCGGCAAGGCCGAGCGCCACAACAAGGAATTCAGCCTGCTGCGCATGACCTATCAGTTGCCGGGGCAGAAGACCCGCAAAGAACAGAACTGCCTGGACATCTGGGTGGATCACGCCAATCGCAGCGTTCGCGTGGGCCCGGCGTCCGGCTTGCAGATCGATCCGTGGAACCGAGGGCTGGGCCGTTTCATGCTGGCCCAGGGCATCGCCTGGGCGCAGAAGCGATGCGCCGAGTACAAGATTGAAGGCGTCGCACTGGCGAATAAGGATGCGCTCAACGAGGACACGCGCCTGCGTCGCGATCACTTCCTCAAGACCCAGGGTTTCGAAGTCGTTTACGCCGATGCGCAGCACCTGAAAGGCACCATCAAGGACGCCAAGGTCGGCAACCTCAATAACACCTGGAACGCCGACAAAATCCAGATCGTGCAGATCCTCGACGCCGCGCAGATGTTGCAGCAGGCCGAGCAGAGGATTCAGGAACAGGACGTCACGATCAAAAAGTCCGAAGACAAGGTCAGCAAATACCGCCGGGACGACGCCGGCTTGCGCTTCACCATCGCCTGTCTGGTCACCTTCGCCGTGTTTCAGGCCGGCCTGCTGATCTGGATTGCGACGCACCGGTGATGCGGCGTTAACAGGGCAAAGGCCGGTGTGTTCGAAATCAGATTTAGGGTGTAACGACCGACGCCTTCCCGGCTGAAGCCGGTCCCACTGTTTGACCGCGTATCCATAGTGGGACCGGCTTTAGCCGGGAAGAGGCCGGTGTATTCGCCATCAGATTTGCGGTGTGACGTCCGACGCCTTTCCGGCTGAAGCCGGTCCCACTGTTTGACCGCGTATCCATAGTAGGACCGGCTTTAGCCGGGGACACGCCCGCCGATTGCCTGACTAGACCCGCGCTGCAAACAGATCCTGGTGATTGCGGCACTGCTCGGCTGTCAGCATGAACACGCCGTGGCCGCCACGCTCGAATTCCAGCCAGGCGAAATCCACTTCCGGGTACAGCGCTTCGACGTGAACCTGGCTGTTGCCGACTTCCACGATCAACAAGCCCTTCTCGTTCAGATGATTGGCGGCCTGCGCCAGCATGCGCCGCACCAGATTCAAGCCGTCTTCACCGCAGGCCAGCGCCAGCTCGGGTTCGTGCTGGTATTCGTCAGGCATGTCGGCGAAATCTTCGGCATCGACGTACGGCGGATTGGACACGATCAGGTCAAAACGCTGGCCCGGCAGGCCGTCGAAACCATCGCCCTGCACGGTGTACACGCGCTGGTCCACGCCATGGCGCTCGATGTTCTGATTCGCCACTTCCAGCGCCTCGAACGACAGGTCGGCCAACACCACCTCAGCGTCGGGGAACACGTCGGCGCAGGCGATGCCAATGCAGCCGGAGCCGGTGCAGAGGTCGAGGATGCGGGCCGGATCGCTGGCCAGCCAAGGGGCAAACCGCTGCTCGATCAGTTCACCGATGGGCGAGCGCGGAATCAGCACGCGCTCATCAACGATGAATGACATCCCGCAGAACCACGCTTCACCCAGCAGATACGCCGTGGGCACGCGCTCTTCGATGCGTCGCTTGATCAGGTGTTGCACCGCCACCAGCTCTTCGTCTTCAAGGTTGCAGTCCAGGTAACTGTCGGCAATTTCCCACGGCAGGTGCAGGGCGCCGAGCACCAGTTGGCGGGCTTCGTCCCACGCGTTGTCGGTGCCATGGCCGAAAAACAGGTCTTCCCCGTGGAAACGGCTGACAGCCCAACGGATATGATCGCGCAGGGTGCGCAGGCGGGAAGTGATCACGGCAGACTCCTTGAAAAAACGACGGGCGATTCTATCAGCCATCCACGCAACAAACGATCCCGCACCGGGCGCAGAGGCCTCGCGCAAAACTTTCCACAGTCTTTACCTCGTTTTGCAGGCACTATGACAGCAACCGCGACCTGCTCGACGGCTTGAAGCCCGGCAAAAAAGCGAGGTCTGTGAGCATGGCGATTCACAGAATCGCTCTGCCAGTGGACAATGTGGCAAAAGCCCCACTCGAAGGAGCCCCCCGATGTCTGTTTCAAACACTGGTCCCAAGACCATGTTTCAACTCAGTGGCCGTGAATACGCAGCGGCCACATTGAGTAATGCCACCCTGATCATCATCGATGCGCAGAAGGAATACCTCAGCGGCCCTCTCGCCCTGACCGGCGTTCAGGACGCCATCGACAACATTGTCAAACTGGTCGCCGCCGCGCGTGCAGCGAAGTCGCCGATCATTCACGTGCGTCATCTGGGCACCGTGGGCGGAATGTTCGATCCCCAGGGCGAGCGCGGGCAATTCGTGCCTGAACTGCAGCCGCAGGGTGACGAAATCATCATCGAGAAACGCCTGCCGAACGCGCTGAACGGGACCGTCTCCACCGATGACCGCACGACCCTGCACAGCCTGCTGGAAAGCCGCGGCCGGCTGGATCTGGTGGTGTGCGGTTTCATGAGCCATTCCAGCGTCAGCACTACCGTGCGCGCGGCCAAGGATTACGGGTTTCGCTGCACGCTGGTGGAAGACGCCTGCGCCACCCGCGATCTGCCGACCCCGAGCGGCGTCATCAAGGCCGAGCTGGTGCAGCAGGCGGAGATGGCAATCATGAACGACAACTTCGCCAAACTGGCGCTGACCAAAGACCTGATCTGAATCCTCCCTCGACAGGAGCTGTTGCGACCGAGCTGACTGCGCGTCCCCCTCACGCGGATCATTTTCCGGCAGTTCCTGAAGAAAAGGCGTACAAATGCAGTCGTCAGGCGGGGTTACCCCTGTTCACCTGACCGCCTATCCGTAATCGATTCGTAATGTCCCTGAAACCTGGCCAGGCGGGAACCACCCCCACGCTGTGCTGGTCAGAGCGCCGATACCCATAGAGGAAATCGGAATGAAAATATCCGATGGTTTTGATGCCCGTCGCCTGCGCCCCAAGGGCCAGGGCAGCTGGCGGATGCGCATTATTGCAGCGATTTCGGCCGTTCTGGCCACCGCCGGCGTGCTGCTGGCAATGGCCGGTGTCGCCAGCCTGATCGACCCCGTCGCACTGGGCGAACTCAACGCCAGTCCAGCGGGCGCTGCGGTCACAGTCATCGTCGGTTTGTTGATGCTGTATGTCGGCATCTGGTTCTGGCGCCGCAGTCGCCGCCGCCGCCGTCGTGCCGGCGAACTGAACATGTCTCCCCACCTGATGAAGAAGCACGACTGACCTTCGCGTCATCCGCTGCCGTTTAATCATCGAGAGCCCTAATCATCGATAGTCGCGCCGATTCCGGCGTGACGCGGTTAAACTGGCCCCCTTCGCGGAGACCACCATGCAAGACGACGATTTTTCCCTGTTCAGAAGTGAGATTCGCGGCGTAAAGCCCATCAAGACTGAACATGCGGACGTAGGAAAACCCAAAACCGACCGTAAGAACCTGGCCAAGCTGCGTCAGGCCGCCACCGTGCGCTCCGATGCGACGATTACGGTTGATGGTCTGTCAGACCAGTTCGTGATCGATGTCGGGCCTGAAGACGCGCTGTACTGGGCGCGGGACGGGGTGCAGGAAGGCCAGATGCGCAAGCTCAAGCTGGGGCAGATCAGCTTTGAAGGCAGCCTGGACCTGCATGGCATGAGCGTCGAAATGGCGCGCGAGACGATGTGGGAATTTCTCGCCGAAGCGGCCAAGCTGGAAGTGCGCTGCGTGCGGATTACCCACGGCAAGGCGGTGCGGCTGGATGGCAAGCGGCCGATGATCAAGAGCCACGTCAATACGTGGTTGCGTCAGCATCAGCAGGTATTGGGGTTTGCTTCCTGCATTGCCAAGCATGGCGGCGCAGGTGCGGTGTACGTGATCCTGAAGCGGACCATGATGGAAGGGCGTGACGAGTAAGGCAGGCGTTTGTTGTGTTTGAGATGCACTGATCGCCGTCATGGGGCCAGCACTGTCAGCGAGGGAGCCTCCGATAAGGGGCTCCCTCGTTTCATTGACCAATTAGCCGATCAACGCGGACCTGGACCACCGCCGCCTCCGCCACCACCAGGGCCGCCGCCTTCATAGTGACCGCCACCACCGCCACCACCGCCGTGGCCTCCCCCGCCCGGGCCCCAGAATGGCCAGCATCCGGACATGGCCGACATCACCGCGATGACCATCGCGACTTTCGCTATACGACTCAACATTTCGATTTCTCTCTTAAAACGGGCTTGATCACAGGTATTCATCACCTGCTCCTTCTGACAGCACGGGCCTGTGAATCCGCGTCGTGGTTTGGTACCGATCAGGTATCGAGCCTGATACGAACATTGCACCCAACAAAAAGGCCGCGAGGGATGGGTTCCCTTCGCGGCCTGTGCTTCATGCGTCAAATGATCAGTAAAAATCAGCGGCGGTAGTAACCCGGTCCAGGTCCAGGGCCGTAACCGCCCCGTCCGCCATCGTATGGGCCACCGTCGTAATAACGGTGTTCATGCCAGCCACCGCCGTGGCGGCCCCAACCCGGTCCGAAAAAACACCCCGAAACCGACGACGCCAGGGCAATCACCAGTGCGATTTTCGCGATTCGGCTAAACATCATAAGCACTCTCTTCATCCGGGCATCTGTCACCCGTTACTTCAGACATCAAGCCGACACATTCCGAAATACCCCCTCGGTAAAGGTTGGGTAAAGGTCAGCTGACACCGTCACGGCGGCGCCATGCCGCAGGCCTCTCGGCCGCCTGCCGTACCCCTGCGCGTCCAGCTACGCTACTATGTGCGCCTTTGCAGGCCCGCAACCCTGCGTTTTTTGAACCCACACGGAACACACCCCTGTGACTCTGGAACAGAACTACACCGCCATCCTCGGTCAACTCGGCGAAGACGTCTCCCGCGAAGGCCTGCGCGACACCCCTAAACGCGCAGCCAAAGCCATGCAGTACCTTTGCCGCGGCTATGAGCAAACCCTCGAAGAAGTCACCAACGGTGCGCTGTTCAGCTCCGACAACAGCGAAATGGTGGTGGTCAAGGACATCGAGCTGTATTCGCTCTGCGAACACCATTTGCTGCCCTTCATCGGCAAGGCCCACGTCGCCTATATCCCGAGCGGCAAAGTGCTGGGCCTGTCGAAGGTCGCGCGCATCGTCGACATGTACGCCCGTCGCCTGCAGATCCAGGAGAACCTCAGCCGCCAGATCGCCGAAGCCATTCAACAGGTCACCGGCGCGCTGGGTGTGGCAGTGGTCATCGAAGCCAAGCACATGTGCATGATGATGCGCGGTGTCGAGAAGCAGAATTCGTCGATGATCACCTCGGTAATGCTGGGTGAATTCCGCGAAAACGCCGCCACCCGTACCGAGTTTCTCAGCCTGATCAAGTGATCCCGGCGTCCTGAAAGCCGCAGCATCAGGCTGCGGCTGTCTGGCGGTTCGTGCCGCCGAGTGAGGTTTTAGCGTGTTGATGAAAGCAGTGAGAGTCGGCCTCGGCCAGCTCGTGATCGCGGGCGATTTCCTGACCCGGCCGAGCAAGAAGAAGCGTTCTCCCGAAGCCCAGGCTGCCGTCGATGCGTCGGCAAAAGCGCTGACGCTGTATCAGTTCCACGCGTGCCCGTTCTGCGTGAAAACCCGCCGGGCACTGCGCCGTTTGAATGTGCCTGTGGCCCTTCGTGACGCGAAGAACAACGAGCCGGATCGTCAGGCGCTGCTCAGCGGTGGCGGCCGGATCAAGGTGCCTTGCCTGCGGATCGAGGAAGAAGGCCAGACGGTGTGGATGTATGAATCGAAAGTGATCGTTGATTACCTGGAGAAACGCTTCTCAGCGGTTTGACGATGCTGCTTACATATCCGATGCATCAACGCCGCTCTAACGTGATCGGGGGTCGGCTCACCCTCTCAGCCATTTCCCAAAAACTGTGGGAGCGAGCTTGCTCGCGAAAGCGGCGTGCCTGCCGATGGAGATTCAGTGCGTTGAATGGCCTCTTCGCGAGCAAGCTCGCTCCCACGGGATCGGGGGTCGACTCAGTTCTCAGCCATTCCGCAAAACCTGTGGGATCCGGGGTCGACTCACCCTCTCAGCCATTCCGCAAAACCTGTGGGAGCGAGCTTGCTCGCGAAGGCGGCGTTTCAACCGCTGAAGATTTAGCGAATGTACCGCCATATTCGCGAGCAAGCTCGCTCCCACAGGAGTTGCGTTATCTGCGTGTCAACGTGGTATCAATGCCACAAAGCCACCCAAAAAAAGTGAGCAGTTACCTCGGGCAGCCTTCCTGTCGACACGCCGTATACGCCTTCAATTGCTCAACGCGCACTTTGGTCTGCGCTGACAGGCATTGCGCCTGCACCAGCGGCCACATGCTTCCGCCCTCCTCCCGCTTGCCGGCCTGGTACTGGCAATCGGCGTCGCGAAACGCGATCCACTTCTTCTGCGCATCCTGCAGCGCTTTTTTGCGTGCCGGGGTCTTCAGGTAGCCCATCTGCGCGTTGTATTGGGTGTTCAATTCAGCGTCCAGCGCCGCGTATTCCTGGCTCGCGCACTGGTTCATCGACGCCTGATTGGCGTCGCAGTCCTGAGCCTGGGCCGAGCAGCCGATGCCCAGCGCCATCAACATCCCGACTGCGATCATCCTGTACTGCATGTCTTATCTCCTGATAAGTGAACAACGCTGAAGTCAGTCCAGCATGCCGACATAACCCGGTTGCTGCTTGACCCGCGCAAGCCAGGCTTGAATCGCCGGGAACTGCGTCAGGTCGAAGCCGCCCTGATCGGCGACGTGGGTGTAGGCGTACAGCGCGATGTCAGCGATGGAGAAGTTGTCGCCCACCAGAAACGGCGTGCGCAGCAACTGCTGCTCCATGACTTTCAGTGCCTTGTTGCCGCGCCGGTGCAGAGAGTGGTATTCCTCCATCCGCTCCTCTGGCATCCCCAAGTAAAACTGAATGAAGCGCGCCACCGCCAGCGTCGGCTCGTGGCTGTATTGCTCGAAGAACTGCCATTGCAGCATTTGCGTGCGCAGGCGGGGCTCGGTCAGCAGGTAAGGCGTGCCTTCGGCGAGGAAGTTGAGAATCGCGTTGGACTCCCACAGGCAGGTGCCGTCTTCGAGCTCAAGGACCGGAATCTTGCCGTTGGGGTTCTTCGCCAGAAACGCTTCGGTTTCGGTCTCGCCCTTGAGGATGTCCACCGGCACCCACTCGTATTCCGCGCCGAGCAGGTTGAGCATCAGCTTGATCTTGTAGCAGTTGCCCGAGTTGTAATCGCCGTAAACCTTGTACATCAGCCCTCTCCCCTCAATCGTGTGCCGTCAGTCGTGCCGGTCGTGCGTGTGCGTAATGTATCAGGCCGCCTGTGAAAGCTGTGTGTGCCGAATGACGGCGGCCAATCGTTTCAAGCCTTCGTCCAGGCGCTCGGGGTCGATGTGACTGAAATTGAGCCGCAGGTAACCCGGGTTGGCGTCCGGGTCGGCGAAGAACGGCTCGCCCGGCATAAACGCGACATTCTGCGCCAGCGCGCTGTCGAGCAACCTGCGGGTGTCGAGCTTGTGCTTGAGCGTCAGCCAGAAAAACAGGCCGCCCTGGGGGCTGTTCCACTCGGCCAGATCAGCGAAGTGCCGCTGCAGCGCGGCTTCGAACGCATCGCGACGGGTGCGATAGAAGCTGCGCAACTCCAGCAGATGCTGCTCGTAATGCTCGCTGCCGATCCACTGCAACGCCTGCCATTGGCCCACGCGATTGGTGTGCAGATCCGCCGATTGCTTGAGCTTGAGCAGGTGCGGGAACAGGTCGGGCGTGGCGATCAGGTAGCCGACGCGCAAGCCCGGCATCAGGGTTTTCGACACCGTGCCGGTGTAGATCCAGCTGGCGTTTTTCAGGCGGCTGACGATGGGCCGGGCACTGCCGCCGTCAAACGTCAGCTCGCGGTAAGGCTCGTCTTCGATCAGGGTGACGCCAAACTCGTCGAGCAACGCCGCCACCGCATCCCGCGCAGCTTCGCTGTAACGCACCGCCGACGGGTTCTGGAATGTGGGAATCAGGTACGCGAACGACGGCGAGTGTTGCTCCAGTCGCTGACGCAGCGCTTCAATGTCCGGGCCTTCGGCGAGCAGCGGAACGGTCAGGCAGTCGGCGCCGAACAGCTGGAAAATCTGCAACGCCGCCAGATAGGTCGGCGCCTCGAGCAGGATCTCGGTGCCCTTGTCGATGTACAGCTTGGCGGCCAGGTCCAGCGTCTGCTGGGAACCGCTGACGATCATCACCTGACTCGCGTCGCAGTCGATGCCCAACGCCCGCGCCTGGGCGGCCAGCGCCTCACGCAGCTGCGGTTCGCCCTCGCTCATGCCGTACTGGCCGATGCTGCGCGGCATGTCAGACCACTCGCTCTTCGGCAGCATGGCCTCGGCCGGCAATCCGCCTGCGAACGACATCATCTCCGGGCGCTGGGCGGCGGCGAGGATTTCGCGAATCAGTGAACTCTTCAAACGGGTAACGCGTTCGGAAAATGGCATCGGATCACCGCTGGCGGAAAGAAAGGGGAATACGTCAAACTGGTTGACCGAAATTACGATGCCGCACACGGATACGTCAATATGCTTGACCTTAAAAATTCATCCACCCAGCAAATTGCCATGGAGGCGTTTTTCTTCGGCTACCAGGCGTTCACCGCCAAAGCCGATGAAATGCTCGACCGCCGGGGCCTGAGTCGGGTGCACCAGCGCATCGTGTTTTTCATCGCCCGCTATCCGGGCCTGAGCGTTAAGGAACTGCTCGGCAAGCTGGGGGTGAGCAAGCAGGCGCTGAACACGCCGCTGCGGCAGTTGATCGAGATGGAGCTGGTGCTCAGCGTCGCGCCAGAGGACGACAAACGTAAGCGCCTGCTGGAGCTGACCGCCGAGGGACGCAAATTTGAAGAGTCCCTGCGCCGCGAGCAGGTCAAGCTGCTGCAACGGGTGTTCGCCGAAGCCGGGCAAGACGCGGTGGATGGCTGGATGGCGGTGAATCAGGCGCTGGGCAACACGATGACCCGCGGCTGACCCGCCGGTTTGCAGACCACCCCCGACAACTGTGCCGACCATTGCGCCGATGGCTGTATTGCAACGGGGCATGACCACTGCGTATAGGCTGGCAGCTCTGTTCAACCGCTGCGCCAAGGATAGACCCGCATGACTGACGTGCCCCTCGCGCCATTGCGACCGCTGACCGACTCTTCGCCCTCCGCCATCGTCGCCGGCTTCATCGCCATGATGACCGGGGTCACCAGTTCACTGGTGCTGATGTTTCAGGCCGGCCAGGCCGCCGGGCTGACTTCGGCGCAGATTTCCTCATGGATCTGGGCGCTGTTCATGGGCATGGCGGTGTGCAGCATCGGCCTGTCGCTGCGCTATCGCTCGCCCATCACGGTGGCATGGTCGACGCCGGGTGCGGCGTTGCTGATCACCAGCCTGGGAGGCGTCGCTTACCCCGAAGCCATCGGCGCGTTCATCACGTGCGCAGTATTGGTGATCATTTGCGGGATCACCGGCAGCTTCGAACGGCTGGTCAAGCGCTTGCCGACGTCACTAGCGGCCGCACTGCTGGCCGGCATTCTGTTCAAGATCGGCAGCGAGATCTTCGTCGCTGCGCAACACCGTACCGGCCTGGTGCTGGGCATGTTCTTCACGTACCTGATCGTCAAACGCTATTCGCCGCGCTACGCCGTGTTGGTCACCTTGCTGGTTGGTGTCGCGCTGTCGGGCATGCTCGGCCTGCTGAACTTCAGCGGCTTCGCACTGGAAGTGGCGATGCCGGTGTGGACCACGCCGTCGTTCTCCATCGCTGCGACCGTCAGCATCGGCATTCCGCTGTTTGTCGTCGCCATGACTTCACAGAACATGCCGGGCGTTGCGGTGTTGCGCGCAGACGGTTATCAGGTCCCCGCCTCGCCCCTGATCACCGCCACCGGAATTATCTCGCTGATCACTGCGCCGTTCGGCGCCCACGGCATCAACCTCGCGGCCATCAGCGCCGCGATCTGCACCGGCCCCCATGCCCATGAAGACCGCGACAAGCGCTACACGGCGGCGATCTGGTGCGGGATTTTCTACGCCATCGCGGGGGTGTTCGGCGCGACGCTGGCGGCACTGTTCGCCGCGTTTCCCAGGGAACTGGTGCTGTCGATTGCCGCCCTGGCGCTGTTCGGTTCCATCATCAACGGCCTGACCGTGGCCATGAACGAGCCCAAGGAACGCGAAGCCGCGCTGATCACCTTCATGGTCACAGCGTCGGGGCTGACGCTGTTTTCCATCGGTTCGGCGTTCTGGGGGATCGTCGCGGGAGTGTTGACGCTGCTGATTCTCAACTATCGCAAATGAGCGCTCGCGGCATGCCACTCTTCTGTAGGAGCGCGCTTGCCCGCGATTCGCGGTGAGTCAGTCGACATCAATAGCAGCAGGCAGATTGCATTCGCGGGCAAGCGCGCGCTCGTCAAACATACCAACTCCGCCGATGTATCTGGCGACCTACGGATTGTGGGAGCGAGCTTGCTCGCGAAGAGGCCGGGATATCCGCTGAGTCTTCAGTGGCTGAAATGCCGTCTTCGCGAGCAAGCTCGCTCCCACAGGAATTGTGTTTGTTGCGCCACAGCGCGGCTGTCTGGACGATGGGGATCATCTGCAGGTTGCACGTTGGACACCGGGTTCGGGGGTGGACCTCAGCGACGACTGAACTGCAAAGGCGCGGGATCATGCTCCGGCCAAGCAGCGGAGCATGGCTTGCAAGCCCGACTCATAATTTGAAATGCCCGACCATGCCTTTCAGTTCCATGCCCAGCGACGCCAGTTCGATGCTTGACGCCGCGTTGCCCTGCATCGCCAGCGCGGACTGATCGGCGCTGGCGCGGATGCTGGTGACGCTGCGGTTGATCTCTTCCGCCACCGAACTCTGCTCTTCCGCCGCAGCGGCAATCTGCTGGTTCATCTGTTGAATCATCGACACGGCCGCGGCAATGCTGCCCAGCGCGCTTTCGGTCTGCAGCGCATCACTCACCGCCAGTTTGACCAGCTCGCCGCTGCTGCGGATTTGCACCACCGACGCCTGGGCACCGCTTTGCAGACGACTGACCAACCGCTCGATTTCTTCCGTGGACTGTTGCGTGCGCTTGGCCAGCGCGCGGACTTCATCGGCCACCACCGCAAACCCTCTGCCCTGCTCCCCCGCCCGCGCCGCTTCGATGGCCGCGTTCAGTGCCAGCAGGTTGGTCTGCTCGGCGACGCTTTTGATCACGCCAAGCACTGTGCCGATGTTCTGGATTTCCGCGCTGAGGTTCTCGATCGAATCGCTGGCGGAACGGGACGACGACGCCAACTGCTCGATCCGCTGCATGCTCTGGCGCACCACGGCCTGGCCCGAATCGACCTTGGTGTCGGCAGTCTGCGCCGCGAGCGCGGCTTCTTCGGCGTTGCGTGCAACGTCGTGAACGGTGGCGGTCATCTGGTTCATCGCCGTCGCCACCTGCTCGGTTTCTTCCTTCTGGCTGCTGACTTCCAGATTGGTCTGCTCGGTCACGGCCGACAGGGAATGGGCGGACGTCGCCAACTGCTCGATACCCGCCTGCAGCCCGCTGACGATGGTGCTCAAGCCTGCGCCCATCTGCTGCATCGCTTGCATCAACTGGCCGATTTCGTCCTTGCGGGTGACATTCACGGTGCGGCTCAGGTCGCCGGCCGCAATCCGCTGAGCCGTGGCAATCACGCTGCGCAACGGCGCGACGATCAGGCGCGTGATCACCAGCGCCGCGATCAGCCCGACCACCAGCGCCAGCACGGAAGAACCGATGATCATCATCGAGTTGGCCTGCAGCTCGCTCTGCATCGACTGGCCTTCGGCGTCATAAGCCTGGTTGACCTGCTGCACGACGATTTTGGCGTTGCTCGCCAGTTGTTGCGAGACCTTCGCTTCCGATTCCAGCAGCCCGGTGTATTCGTTGAGTTTGTCGCTGAAGTTGCTGATGTGCCCGCCCACCTCGGTCAGCACCGTGAGGTAGCCGGCGTCCTTGATCACACCCTTGAGCTGCTCGGCCAGTTCCTGCGCCTGAACCGCCTGCTCGATTTTGCCGGTCTTAACCTCCTCGCCCGAGCCCGTCTTGCGGCTCTTGTCGAGGCGCACCCGGGCCTCGTCCATGGCCTGCATCATCAGTTTGGACACCTGGCTGACCTGACCGGCCTGCTCGATGAACTCCGCGCCCTGCTGGCCCTGGGAATCCTTCAGCGTGTAGGCGCCATCATCGGCCAGCCCCGCCTGCAACACGTCAAGGTTATTGGCGACGCTGGACACCGACCAACTGGCCATTTCCAGCGCCAGATCCTTGCTCTGGCTGATGCTGACGAATTCATCGAAGGAGGCGCGGTAGGCCGCCAGCGCCTGCTGCACCTGGCCCATCACCTGCTCGTTGATCGGCGCGCCGGCCTTGAGCTGCTCCGCCTGGGCATTCAGGCCGTCGAGCCCGGCGTGAACCTGATCGACCACCTTCGGATCGCCGTGCAAGGCGTAATCCTGCTCCAGCAGCCGCACACGATTCACATCGCTATTGAGTGCGGTCATCGCCTTGAGACTGCCGAAATGCGAACTGATCGAGCGCAGCGACCAGACCCCGATGGCCGCGACCAGCGCTGTCAACAGCAGCACCAGCACGAACCCGATGCCCAGCTTCTTGGCCATCCCCAGATTGGCGAAACGCGTCTTCACGGCCGACATCATCAGTTTCCGCTCCACAGCTTGAGGGCGCGCATGGCAAGGCCATCCGCGCGAGGCCAATCAATATCCGTGAAGATTCGCAATGCCCACGGGGCAAAACAAGGTCTTGACGTCAGAATGATGGCAAATAGCTAGAGCGAGGTCGCTTACAGAACGGTGATCGTCGTACTAGCGCGTGGCCGGGGCCACGGTCAGCGTGCCCGCCTCGGTATCCAGCACCGCACGACTGCCCAACGCCACCGCCAGATTGCGGTCGCCGTGCCCGATGGACAGACCGCCCAAGACCGGAATGCCCAGATCTCCCAGGCGCTCGATCAAGACATCGGGCGGCCGGATCGGGTTATTGCCGTGACCCGGCTCGCTGAACTGACCCAACGCGATACCCCCGAGCCGTTGGAGAATCCCGCAATTGAGCAGGTGCGTGAGATTGCGATCAACCCGATACGCCAGCTCGCCGACGTCTTCGAGCAGCAGGATCGCGCCTTCCAGATCCGGCATGAACGGCGTGCCGATGCAGGTGCTCAGCATGCTCAGATTGCCGCCCAGCAAGACGCCCTCCACCGTCCCCGACGTACGCACGGTGAAGGTGGGTTCTGCCGGGTTTGCATGAACGATGGAAGGCTCGGTGCTCATCAATGCCTGCTTGAGAGTGCTGGCGAAGATGCCGCCTCGTTCCAGCTGCGCTGCTATCGGGCCGTGAACGGTGGCCAGGCCCGTGTGGGTCCAGAGCGCGGCGTGCAAGGCGGTAATGTCTGAGAAGCCGACGACCAGTTTTGGGTCGCGGAGTACGGCGTCGTAGTCGAGTTGCCCGAGGATGCGTTGCACGCCGTAGCCGCCCCTATTGCAAAGCACAGCGCGGATTTCAGGGTCGGCCAGGGCGTCGTTTAGGTCGGAAATGCGATCGGCGTCGGTGCCTGCGAGGAAGCCGATGTTGTCCAGTGCGTGGGGGTAGACGCGGGGGCGTAATCCCCAGGATGTTAGCTCCCGCACGGCTGCTTCCACCCGGGCTTCGGCGACTGGGCCGGCTGGGGATACCAGCGCTACGGCGTCGCCAGCGCGGAGGGGTTGGGGGTGGAGGGTTGGGCGGGAGGCAGGCATTTGGAGGCTCGGCGGGTGTTTGGTGATGGGTGCAATGTAGAGCAGTGGGGGGAGTGAATCCAGTGGGGGGTGTTGATGTGGTTTGTAGGAGCGGCTGGAGACATGATCGCGAATCGGTCAGCATGCTGGAACGAAGGATGATAGATCGAGCCTATCGCGGGGCATTTTAAAGATTGCGGCACGCAGTGTTGTTGCTGGTTTGTCGGTGGAGGATCAACGCCCTAGATATGCGCTTGCCCGACAGTCAGCGAGTGGACAACAGCGCTTTTTAGCAGCCGCTTATTGGCGTGACCTTTGCAAGATCATATGTGAATGGCAGCTATGGCTTTAAAGCTGCCTCTCACGAGACGCGGCCAATGGCCAGAAGCAGCCGAAATGCGCGACGGTCGACAATTGAGTGGGGAAAAAAGAAGAAAATCGAGCTCCCCTCACTTTCCTTGAAGGCCTTAAGCTGTAAGGAAAGTGAAGGAGTCAGGACCGGAGAACTCACGAGGATTCAACGAGGCAAGGCTTTCGTGCATAGAACAACCTAGCCATGATGCTGGTGTGTGCGACCGCAAACGGTCTTCGATGTGCGTGATGCATCATGATCAATATACTTCTTGACTAACCTTCGCGTCTAGCTCTTTGGAAAAATCGAAATCCCCCCATTTAGTGAACCAATATTCAGTATATTTTTGAAGTCTTAGAAGGTTGTTTGCTGGCAGGCCATACATTTGCAGAATTTCTATTTTAGAACTGTTATTGACGAAAGGGCATACTATAAGATCTAAGGCTAAATGCACCATTTCCGAATCTCCGACTAGAGAGTCTTGCTTTAATCTGAACTTCTCTAACACATGCTTCTCCAAAGCACGTCTTAGCAACGAATACCGAGATTTGTTTTCTATATAAAAAATCAGAGTAACTATTGAGAAATAATTCAAACTGGACTTCGTCACATATTCGCCATTTAATAACTCAAAACCAAAGCTGTATCCGAGCACCTTTTCATCTACGCGATAATTTCTGCCTAATTGGCGCATCAAAACCAAAAGATACATGACTTCGATCTTGGCGCTCTTTCCGTCTGAGTTATGATCCATAACGCTTCGACACCTCTCATAAATCACTTGCGAGATTAGCCCTCCATAATCCAAGCCTATTGGCTCATCTTTGTAAAAAGAAAGAACACGCTGGCATATGCGACAAAGCTTAATGGTGGTGTTTACCTTCGGCGATACCGCATAGATAAAAAATACAAACCCAAGTAGTGCTTCCATGGATTTCGAGAAGCTCTTATCTCCCCCCCTGATATTCTCTATTTTTTTGTAAGAGTCAATCAAAGAGCCTACCTTGCGCTCAATAACGGAAAGTGAGTAATTTAAGATTTCTCCATAGTTGACTCCGGAGATTGCTAGAATCGACTTGAAATCAGTAATTAGCGAAGATCTACCAATATAAAGGTTTCCTCTTGGCAAGGTCTCTCCGTCTTTAATCGACGAAGCGATGTCGTAAGCAAGAGCACGATCAAAAAGATCGGATATACGTTTTTTTGCGATAGAAATCGGCGTGATTATGGGGCGCGCTAACGTCTCCTCCTTCCCTTTATTTAGTGATAACTTATATAGCTTAAGGCTTTCCTGCAGTGTCATTTTTATTTGATGACATACTTCATCATGATTGTAAAATACAAAATAATCATCTACATACCGATAAATTTTGAAGTCTGAACCATGGATATATCCCTTCTCGAGCAGCTTTTGCGCGATCTCAACGTCGACTGCCTGGAGAATTATTTCAGCGAAAATTCTTGATATCTCAGGGCCGATCAATATCCCATTAGTTTCGTTATGATTCAACTTTTGCATTAACGAATCAAACTTGCCTGCAAACGACCCTAAGATACTCTTCAAGTTTTGCTTTGCAAAATCTTTCCCATATATAGCCCATGCAAGCGAGTGGGTATATATGTTATCAAAACATCCTGAGACGTCGAACTTAGTTAGGTATCTAAAATCACGCTCACTACGGAGGTGCTCCCTCGACTCGTAGAACTTGAATACATTACTGAATCGCTCGTACACAAAAAAGGATTTTAAGTTCTCGTAATTCTCCCCATCGACTTCTACCAGTGTGTCGGACTTATCATGTCGTTCGATTTGCGAGCGAAAATCAATAAATGTACACCCGGCTATCCGTCGTGGTGAACGCAGGCTGAACTCACTTCGACCGGTATAATAAATCATCAGGTCTTTGAATTGGTCGTAAAAATCAACCACTAATAACTGTCCTTTTGGATGCATTAGTTACAGCTGACGTAACTGATCTTGCTTATGAGTAGTGGAAAATATGAACGGAACAGTGTGAGCGGAATCTGATTTATCCAGGTCTATTGTGCAGACATTTCTGCCATCATGGGTAGCATGCCGCACAGGCTTGCCAGGTTGAACTCCGAGCACCATCTTTACAAGATCATCTAAAACTCCATCTTTACGACCCCATGTAATTTGATTTCCGGAACACTTAATGGAGTGGTCACATAAAAACCTGTAAAAATACCTATTTGAGAAGACAATAGGAACCTCGTAAGGAAGCACATCAGACAGAACAACTCGCTCGACTGGGAAATTTATGGAAAGAGCTTTTTTCCTAGACATGCTTCCAACCTCGCGAAAGTTCTGAAAGCTGCTTTGAGTCAAAATTTCTGAATAATTTTTCTTTGAATCCTTTTTCAAAGGATAGCTTAGACAGCTTTCTCACTAATGAAGGATTAGCAATGCTTTTAAGCTTGTTTTTAAAGAAGCTATCCAGCCCCGATAGCTGACTGGTATCAGTTATGTATTTATTGCTAAAATATACACCTATGAATGCATTACTTTTTTTATTGAAGAGACGCATGTTTCCAGTTAAAAAAAGGCACCTCAACATCAATTCTTCTTCTGACTTTTTTGGAATAAACCGAGAATTTGACGCATAATCTGAGAAAGCCTTGTCGATGCGTGATTTGTACTTGTCGAATTTCCTTTGACTTAGTCGCACTCCTGAAGTACTGCTGGATACGTCAAATGCATATCCAAGGTAATCAAACTTTCCTTTGAACACTTCTAACAAGTCAATAGATTTAGTTTTATCATTAAATCTTAGACCTTTCTCATGCAATATCTCGCCAAGCGTGGTTAGATATTTTTCTGCAAGCTCTTTTCGCTGGGGGGCATACATGAGCACCATATCGTCAACGTATCTGGCATAATAAAATAGATCATCTTGCCGCCTAATTTCAGCATCAATGCTCGACAGATATATTTCAGAGAGATACGCACTAATGCCTATACCGCGTGGCAACCCGTTTTTGTCGCCAGAGACCACGACATAATCCTTCATAAGTCTTGTTAAAATTCGTTTAATTAGAACCGAGAGCTCTGGAGCCTGATGAATACCATCTAGCAACTCCTTATGCCTAACGGATTCATAAAACGACTCTACATCCGATCTTATTATATATTTAGGCACACCATCTAAAGCTAGTGACTTTATTTGACTCACTAATATATCACGTGACGGCATACGAAGCTCGTACAAAACCTTCATTGCTCTCTGAACAAATCGAACTGCCAGAATTTGATCTAAACTATTCCCGACTCCGTAAACTCTCTTCCCTCCAACCATAACCGGCAAGAGAGAAACTTTTAGCCTGAACTCTTTACCACCGATAATCTTTGAAATGCTTTCGAGTTCAGATTCAATCAAACGCGCATGATGAACTTTGCGCTTATCTATCACCATAGTCAGGCGTGACAGACGCACATCATAGAATGCGGTAGTGATTTTTCCAGTGCGGAATCTATATCGCGAAAATGACCGGAGCTTATATAAATTATAGAGTTTGACTCTTATACTATAGGCAGCAGGAATATAGCGCTGCTCAAGGTCTCCGCCCTTTTCCCGATCGACGCCGAGCAATTCATTAAGATTATTTATCGAAAACGACTGATCCATAGTTAAAAAGAACCTTCCATATTTATACTTGCTGGATGTCTATCCGATAAGGTCAGAAAGCGACTCTATACATCTTCTCGGGGCCTACAGTACGGCTCCGCTACAGATTTGGCTAGCTTGCGCCTGTTTCGGATGTACGCCCTCGGATGCAAAATGTTTAATGAATCGCGTAATGGGCCGCAAGCGGGCGACAGTTCGATGGACAGGGTGACCGGAAGGGAAATTGGAGCCCTTATTGCGAGACTGAACTGAACGACCGCTCGTATTCTTCCGCTGCCGCACTGCAATACCTCACATAACGCATCCGCGTAGCAGTCACGCCGGTTCGCGTTACCCTCATGCGCACCTTCGCCAGCAGCAAATCGTCATCACCCTGAAACAGAATCGTCAAATGCCGCCTTTCCAACAGGAACCGGAACACCGCTCCCGGCCCCACACCCTCTGGAAAACCATCATTGATAGCAGCCGTGTCTTGCTGCATCCCTACAACCAGAGAGGACCTCACCATGCGCGTGTCTGGCCAGCAACCCCCCGTTACCTCCGCCTCCATCGAACTTCAGCAACGATCAAACTCGACCGCCGCCACCGGCCACGCTTCCGTGGGGCAGGGTCATCCTCAATCCGCTGAGATCAGTGCAGCGGCGCTGAACCAGACCCAAAGCATGAAGCATTTGCTCACTACCTACGTGAGCAATCAGTTCCAGCCCTACAAAGATCGTCTGGATCCGGAATCCGGGCACCGGGGAGAAATCGATCGAATCGTAGAGAGCCGAGTCAACAAGCTGATGGAGGAGAACATCTCGTTCCAGGAGCTTGGAACGTTGATGGAAAAAGCCGAGAAAATGGACCGCAACGCTTCAATGGTGTCGGGTACAACGGGCGGCGTGCCGTTTGCGGTGGCGTCGTCGCTCCAGGCGGCCATTCCGGCGATCACGGGAATTGGGGCAAACGTACAAAACCCGGTGGCAAAAGCGGCAGCACTGGGGACGATTTCACTCGCGGCCGCATCAGGGATGGATCAGGTCGGCGGCGCTTCCATTAAAAAACTTAGGGAAGACGCGTATTACGTGCATGCGCCCGCAGACAAACTGCATGAGTCGTTGAATGCCGCGCTGGCGACTATCGATACCACCGCGAACCTGGCCATCCAGAACGCCAAGGAGGCGCAGACGTTCACGATCCGGAATGGGATCCGGACGGTGGTAGGCCCGGTGGTAGCGGCGATCAACCCGAAGGCCGAGCCCATTGTGGACACAGCTATTGCCATTGCAGGTGGTCTCGCTGCCGGGACCGGCACCGGGTACCTCGCCAACAGTCGGCGCACCGAGCAAGGCACCAGTGGACCCGCGCTGTTGTTGGGACGAAGAGATGCCGAGGCCAAAGAGGATCTGAGTCAGGAAACCGAATGGATCGACGCGTTGAAGGCATTGCGGGACGCGAAAACCATCCGTACGCCGCTCGCCAATGGAGGGGGACGTCTGGCCGACGCCGGCCGCACCCTGGTAAGCGATCCGCTCGGGGCGGCATCGAGAACCGCCAAAGCCACTTTCACACCTTCCGGCGCCGCCAACGTCAGCACGCTGACCGCTGGCTTCACCGCGCTGGAAGCCGGTAAAGGCGCCGCGGTCGACGCCTTGAGCAAGCAGCACCCCGCACTTGGTTCATTCGCAAAACATGCCGTCAATACAGTGGGCGGCTCGGTCGTGTTCGGCAGCAACGCTGCGGGTGTGGCAGTCGGGGACAAGCTGGTTGACGACTTCAAATCGCGACGCAAGACAACAGCGGAACCCACGGCAGGCGCTACCGAAACCGCTCAATCCGTGCATGAAGATCCGGCCGACGCTCCGGGTGAGACTCTCGGCGAAGAGCCAGGCCGTGTCAGCAGACCGTCCAGTCAGCGGTCCCAACGCGCGGCGTCTGATTCGGGATCTCTTCCGCGAACCAGCCTCACCGGCAACCGGATCACGAATGCCGAGAACCCGGCACCCGCCTCTACCAAGTCCCCGGCAGGCAGTGTTCGCGCAAGCCTTAAGGGCGAGCAGACGCAACCCACGGCCAGCGGCGGACCCTCTGGCGAAGCAGCGCGCCCTGGGTCGGTGGCTTCGGCGGCACCTGCCCCGCTCCAGGTCCAAACCCCGGTGCCGGTGGATGATTCCTCGGATGACGACGCCAGCTATCACACTGCGACGTCGGGTTCTTCAGATAACGGATCGGTCTACCACACTCCGCCGCAAAGCCAGGCTTGAGCGAGCCATACAACTAAAGTGTGAAACCGCCGGCTGCCGTCGTCAGAGGGCTGCTGGCAGGTCTGATGTTCCTGCTGTTGGACGCGAGCACCCGTGTGCAGCGGCAGACGCGAAGGTTTAGCGATCCAGGAAATCCAGATGTGGCACATTCTATTGCTTAAGTTCAGAAGCTTCCTACGTCATCGCGGGAGGTCGGGACCTAGGGTGCCCGCTTGGGTCATGAAATACTCGGTTCCCAAATTTCTTGCACTCGCTTAACCATGATAAAAAGCGAGCGGCGTCCCAAGCTGGGAATTGTCAGGGAGACGTTGAGTGTTCTTGTGGCATATCGTGCCCACGTGGCATCAGATCGAAGATCGAATAAGGCAGGAAATGGGCTACCAAGGTGGTGCTCAGTTTAGAAACCATTGGGGAGCCTGCCCCGTCCCTCAGCCTGAATATCCGCCGCGTCGAGAGCGTCAGGTCTGCGTTTTATCAAGCGGAATGGCAGGCGGGCATTGCAGCTGTTGAGAACCAATTGATGTTCGACTATGAATATGCGCTGAATAAGGCGAAAGAGTATCTTGAGGATTCAGAGATACCTTTGCAGATTACGTATGAATGTGAGTTCGCGGAGGGGTGGTTCTTTTGCTATCAGTCAGCTGAGTACTTACGAACTGGCGATTCGTCTGATCAGCTAGCGGGAAATAGCCCATTTCTGATTGACCGGAATACCGGTGAGTTGTTAGAACTGGGCACGGTTAAGCCTATAGCAGAGTACATTGACGATCACCTTCAAGAGCGCTAGGCGTCGTAAATATGAGCGGCTACATGACAACTCTTCGAAGCACGTGGGTGTAGGCATAAGAGTGGCTTATGCTACGGCGATAGACCGGGTAGTGACCGGACACCCGGCCGACACTTAAAGAAAGAACATATGCTATGAAGACAGATTACCGATTGATTGAAAACAACCTCAGCTTCGTCCTTGCAGAGCTCGGATCTCAGCCGGAGGTAGCTTCGTTCTTCCCCCCTGAATCCTTATCTTATCAGGAGCAGATCGATCAGTTGTCTGAGTGGGTGGATGACGCGGGAGAGTATGGTCTGGTGTATGAAAACGTCGTTTCTATGCTTGAAGTTTTTCCTTTCAAGTTATCTGGAAAGGCGGCAATAAAACTTCTGGAGGTCGGTTTGATTTTTGGTTTCAAGACTGAGTCAGAGTCAGAGTCAGATAAAGGCTTCGACCGACGTTAATCGCAGGAATCGTGATTCGCTCTGTGTGCCAGACAGCGCGCACCCGTGCCGCGTGGATCGCTAGCCTTGGATCATTTAGAAAAGGCAAAAGCGATTCAGAGGCTCGAGGCTGCGCAGTTTGGAACCATAAGGACGAGATAAGGAGACTGATTTATTTTGGTTGAAAAATCAATCCGTCCCCTTTTTGCTCGTCTGAGTTAGCTGTTGCTCAAGCACATTACGTGGGTCGCATGGTCATAGTCTGTTCGCATGAAGCCGCACTTCAGATAAAACGCGTCGCCGGCGGCGGTATCGGTGAATAGGCATAGGTTCTGGAACCGCTGAGCGGCATGTGCAACAAGCGCATTTACCATCTTCTGTCCCACGTGCTGCCTCTTTGACCCTGGGTTCCACTCGTCAATCAGACGGGAAAGGAACCTGAAGCCTTGTCCAAACGCCTCTTTCGCTAGCCTGAGTCTGGGGGAGATGGGTGATCACTTGAATGTCGACTTGGCCCATCCATAGCCCTTGATGGGTGCAGACCTATCTAGCTGACAAGGGGTCTTGCGGACTGGTCACACAGGATAGGATGCCCGGCCGCATATGATCCCAACGTCTTTCGGCGTCACTGGGCGGCCTTTTAGGCGCCGCCGTCGAGGCCATGCATGTGGGCGACAACGTGCATAAAGACCCAGGCATCACCCTTTTCGTACGTCTCGAGGGCTTCGCTACCGCCAAGAAATGGGTACGGCTGCGGGATGTAGACCTGGTTTTCAGCAAGGGGGCCCAGATGTCGGAATAGATCGGCAACGTGGTCCGAATCCAACACATACAGCTCGAACCCCGGCTCTTTCAGTACCTCCGCTTCAAAGTCTTCGACTGACGGGTGGCTTCCGCACGACTTCGCCGCGCACTTGAAAGGGTGCAGTACGAGGTACTCCGAGTCGTGTGGATTGCGAAGAAAGAAATGGCCGAGGCTTGAGTAACCCACAACCTCAGTGTGGTTCGGGAAGCTGGCGGCCCACGCTCCCAAGTCGCTCGAGGGTCGAACCGAAAAGAGTGTGTAGAGAATTGGTTCGGATGGCTTTCCGAATATTTTGGAGAAAAGTCCCAAGGTGACACCTCAAGTTGAGCGCTTGGCAGCAAGAACGCGCTTGTAAATTTTGTGGTCGAAAACGACAGGAAGCCCTATTCGATTTGGCGGCCTGCCGCAGATCTCACGTTTCGTCGCAACGACTTTGAAGTCGTCCTGGCTTGAGCCCGACACTGCGATTTGCTTGCAAAGCCACATGCCGATGCTCGGGCTCGTTAAGGCGATTACCCTGCGGGGTCCTAACGCAACTCCACCTCAAAGCGATAGTTGATATCCACCTCGCTGGCATCTACCGGCAGAGCGGTTTTGGTCAGTACAAACTCGAATGCTGGCTCGAAGTATTCATCACGCAGGATTTCACCCGCCAGCACTTCCACTTCATACCAACCATTCTGGACTTCAATAGTCGGCCTGTTTGATTGCTCATAACGCTCGAGCAACTCATCGAGATTCTCATCCGTGAACGCCTGCAGAATGCGCCACGTGAACAAATGTATGCGACCGTGCTCGACACGCAGCGAATAACCGCCGCGACGATGTTGCACCCGACCTTCGTGCCGGGGCATTTGAGGTTCAACGCCGGCCAACGTGAAAACAACGGTGTAAGGATGGTTTTCCACACCGGCGAGCGGGATGAGGACGCCATCAAGAACGGCCTTGTCGCCGCTTTCACTGGACACAAACTCGCCAGCCAGATCGTCTGCAAGTTGATGCTCTTGCTTGAAGCGCCTCAACAGTTGAAGGTCACCGAGCAGGAAGTAGTCGATGAGGTCATTAAGGACTTCGGAAAACATATATTGCATGAGGGGGTATCCTTGGTCTCACAGTGCCAAAGTAAAAATGCAGCCAGTCAGCGTTGTCCCGCTAATTCATCGCCTAATATGGGTTTAGGTGCACCCTAAAGGTCGAGGCATCTGCGCTGCAATCATCAGTCTTGGCCTACAGTTGCTTGAGTCAGATGTTGCTCAAGCACATCACATGGGTGGCATGCTCATCATCTGTTCGCATGAAGCCACACTTCAGATAAAACGCGTCGCCGGCGGCGGTATCGGTGAAAAGGCACACGCTCTGAAAGCGCAGAGCCGCATGGGCAACAAGCGCCTTTACCAACGTCTGTCCCACGTGATGCCGCCTTGATGAAGCGCTGACATAGACACGTCGCAACCTCGCCATGTTCTTCTCGGCGTAGGGATCAACTGCGAGGCCTCCGATGCCTATTAGCTGCTGGTTTCGGTATGCGGCCATTAGACATTCTCCAGGGGCATTGAAGCGATTGATCCCGGAGTGCCACTCGGCAATCAGGCGCGTAAGAAACCTGAAGCCCTCTCCAACCGCCTCTTTTTCCAGCACCCGAATCTGCGGGGGCAGATGGGTGGTCAGTTGAATGTCGACTTGGCCCATGGATCTTCCTTGATTGGGTGGAGAGCTATCTGGCTTAGAGAGGTTTACAGTGCATAGCTATTGGCAACGCAAGTAGCGGTTGTTAGACCCTGGAATACCAGCGTTCAATTTGAGGGCGGCACGCTTCTTCAGAGTGAGGCGTCAGTACAGGCCTGTCGCGCTATCAGGTTCGCGTACCGGAACCTGGTGCACGCTGACCATGTTGTAGTTGAGCATGAAGCCGACACCACCCTCGGACTCCATCACCTGAGCCACCCAGCCAATAGGATTGATGAACAATGAGTTGTCGTGGTTGAGCACGCCTACAGCAGCAGTGGTCTCATCATAATCCCAAACGACATCGCCCCAGTGCCAGCCCTGGCCTTCTACGTACTGGTTACCTAGCAACGCTCCAAGCGCGTACATTTCCTCCTCGGACAGCGTTGTGCCAGTCGCTTTGCAATTGCGCACCCGCTCCGTAATCGCCGCAACCACATCGGCCGGCGCATAATCCCCTGTAAGGCCGAGTAAGGCGAGTCCCTGGCGACTCAGCACTTTGATCTGCTCTACCAACTCGGCGGACACTTTGCTTATTTCAGCCATTCTTGTTTCTCCATTAAAAAACTGCATAGCCCAACCAAGATTTCGCAAGCCTGCTCTGCGCTTAGCCCGGGCTTGATCGCTGTCACGCTTTGCCAATACCAAGCAATGACCGCAGCCACCCTGCCGACTTCCTTTCATAGAAAGGCGTTGTTTCCTTGAGGAAGTAATCGCTAAGGCCTTCACCCCCTTCGGTCACGCGATAGAGGTCAACGGGTTCGCCTTCCGGGGCGGTATCTCCGGCAACGTTACCGGCCTCGCGCATGACCCGTTCAAAATCTCCGTCCGCTTCAATACCAACGATCAGATGAGGCTTTTGATCAACCGATGGGTCATGCATCAACGCCAGAAATGCACGTTTTACGTTGCGATGTTTGGCGAGTAACTGCGTGAGTGAGTGGATCATCCTGGACGGGTATTGCGACGGCTGTCCGAGCAGCACGGTCGTGTCTTTTTCGACCGTGCGCTGCGCTGGCTTCTGGCCGATCCCGTCGGCGAGCAGATGGCGCACTTCCTCCGGCAGAAACTCTTTCCCGTAAGGCGACTTTGGATTGAGGAAAAGAGGGGCGCCCAGCGTGATTTCAAACAGCGATCTGGCCGGGATTTCCACGTAGGACTCTTCGCCATCTATGGATGCTTGCAGTGTTTGCAGCGAAGAGAAAAACGGGATGACAGGTGAGCCGTCAGCCTTGTGCCAATTCGCGATGCTGATGTTGCTACCCGCTTCGAGCGTGACATGACCTTTGCCAGTCCCGGCAGTGCCAAGCACGTAGACGGTGGAGTCCAACAGCGTCTTGAAGAAGTCAGGTCGATGGGCCGGCTCATCCGCCGCCAGCCTGAGGGATTGTTCGAGGGCGTTTTCTTGCTGGTTGTTCATGATTTCCATCCGTGGCTCCATCAAAACAGACAAAAAATGAGTGCAAAGCGCGCGTAGTTTTCCACGGGACAGGTTCCCACGCTACAACAGGCCCGACACGCCCCTGCGATGTAATCATTGGTCAAGTAGACGCGACGCTATTCGAAGAGCGATGAGACAAAGAATTAATAAAGAACCCAAAGCAATGGGCATAACCAGCAGCTTCTTGTAGGCACCAGGGAGGCGTTCAACCTCTCCGGCGTCGACCAAACCTCGTTTAGCATGGATCTTTGGCATCATTACTACGGTAGCAATAATTCCACCCCTCATGACTTTACCGATCAAACCAGCATTACCCCACACTTCTCGCGTATCAATCACATAAGAGCAGTTGGTCAGACGACTCTCGATAGCGTCAATATACTTATGGGCAATGAACGCTATTGAAAAACACACTAACAGCAGAAGCAACAATACGACCCCGTTAGCCAAGCTGAAAGCTGTTCATTTTCCGAATTTACCGTATAAAACATCACCAAATGCTTCGCCGCCTGCTCCACCTAAGGCTCCTCCTCCCATTCCTCCTAATGCTCCTCCGACAACTCCGCACGCGAGTGTACCCATTCCGCCAGTGGGAACACCAATGATTACGCAAGCAGCTCCTGCAGCAAAGCCGCCTACATACCCCATGAAACCTGCTCCTGCCAAACTTCCAATAAGAGAGCTACTTTCAACATAGTAGAGCGGCTGCTTGCGGCTAAACATCGATTGATCGCGGAAATTCCCCTTACCTAAAGCAGGCTCATCAGCTATTTTCGTCAGCCTCTCTTTTCATCCGCCCCCGGCCCGCGCGTCACCTCAAACCGCCTGACATTCTTGCGCAACCAACCCAGAAACCCACCCGTATCAGCCACCACCGGCTTAGCCTCCAGCATCGCCGCCCTCGCCTTCGCCCGAAACTTCGCCAACCCAGCCAACGCCCCAATCAACTCCGGATGCTCCGCCAGCCACGGCTCCAGATCGGCCTTGTCGATCCGGTAAATCATGCAATCGGTGTACGCACAGAATCGAGCCAGCGTCGGCGTCGCGTCGAGGAAGCCGGTCTCACCCAGCAGCTCACCCGGCCCCATGCGCCCCACTTCCAGCCAGCCATCCGGCCGTTGCAGCGACGCCGACACCACCCCGGATTCAATAATGAACAGCGCATCAGGCACCGCCCCTTCGGCGAGCACGATGTCTTTCGCCGGATAAGCGCTCAGGCGCATGTGCTGTTCCAGTTGCGCGCGGTCGGCGTCGCTGAGCATGCGCAACGCATTCACGGTGTTGAGCACCGCAGACTGGCGGGTTGCGGCGCGCTGCTGGTCCTGGCGGGTTTCGGTCGAGGCCAGTTGCCGGTGAATGAGGTCGAACAGCTGATTACGCACCGCTGAGCGCCGGTCTCGGGATTTCACGTAGCCGGTGACTTCGTATTCGACGATGCGCAGGCCGGATTTGACCACCACCGCAGAGGGCGCGGGCTGGGCCAGTAATTCGCGGCAGCCGAGCAGCGCTTTCTCCAGGGAGTCCAGCACCAGGCTGGGTCGCAGGCGGGTCGACAGTTCGATGGACAGGGTGACCGAATGGAAATGGTCCGGGCGGCTGAAGTTGACGATGCGGGTCTTGGCAGCCATGGCGTTGGGGATCACGGCCATGCTGCCTTCGGAGGTCAGCAGATGGGTGGAGCGCCAGTCGATTTCGATGACCTTGCCTTCGATGTCGTCGACGCGAATCCAGTCGTCCACCCGAAACGGTTTGGTCGCATTGAGGACAATGCCGGAGAACACATCGCCCAGCGTGCTTTGCACAGCGAGGCCGAAGATGATCGCCACGGCGCCGGAGGTGGCCAGCAGGCCTTTGACCGGCAGGTCGAGCACGTAGCCGGCCGCCGCCACTGATGCGACGAGGAAGATGATCGCGCCCATGACGTCTTGCAGCAGGTGGCCCTTGCCGCCGATGCGCGGTTCCATGACCACGACGGCGAGCACGGTGAGTGTCCGCGCGCCGAACAGCCACCAGGCGATGGTCAGGATGGTGCCCAGCACATGCCGGGGAACGGACCAGTCCGCGGGCACCGGATACAGCGGACTCAGCCCGCCATCCAGCAGCGCCATGCTGAACAGCACGAACAGCACCAGCCGGCACGCCAGCTTGCGCCGCAGCCAGCGCGGGTGCAGCCATTGCCAGAGCGTGAGGTCGATGACCAGCAGCACGGCAGCGCTGATCAGCGGATAGGCGAACCACAAATGATCCATCGACATTCCCTGGGGGTGGACAGCCCGTGCAGCTTAGCTGAATACCTCGCCGGGAGCGCCGGTGTGCTTTTTCGCTGACACAGCATGACCGATCAGAACGCCGTCACGCCCCCGTCCACCGCCAGTGAGTGCCCGGTGGTGAACGCGGCGCCGTCGCTGCACAGGTAAAGCACGGCGGCGGCGATTTCTTCGACTTTGCCGATCCGCCCGACCGGGTGCATGGTCGCGGCGAATTCGGCCTTGCGCGGGTCGGCTTCGTGGGCGCGGCGGAACATGTCGGTGTCGATCACCGCCGGGCACACGGCGTTCACGCGGATGTGTTTTTTGGCGTACTCGATGGCGGCCGATTTGGTCAGGCCGATCACCGCGTGCTTGGACGCGCTGTAGATGCTCATCTTCGGCGCCGCGCCCAGCCCGGCGACGGATGCGGTGTTGACGATTGCCCCGCCGCCCTGGGCCAGCATCAGCGGCAACTGGTATTTCATGCACAGCCAGACGCCCTTGACGTTGACGCCCATGATCGCGTCGAACTCGGCTTCGCTGCCTTCGGCGAGGCGGCCCTTCTCGATTTCGATGCCGGCGTTGTTGAAGGCGTAATCGACGCGGCCGTAGGCGTCCACGGCATGAGCCATCATCTGCTGCACCTGGACGTCCTTGGTCACGTCGCACGACAGAAACAGCGCTTCCCCGCCCGCCTGACGAATCAACTCGGCCGTGCCCTCGCCGCCCGCGCTGTCCAGATCCACCACTAGCACTTTCAGGCCGTGTTCGGCAAATGCCAGCGCGGTCGCTCGGCCAATGCCCGCCGCGGCGCCGGTGACCAACGCAACCTGACCGGAAAACGTCATGCTCATGGGATCGTCCTTTTTTGTACGTATTAATAGGAGGCTCGGCACATGCCGTGATGGGCCGCAGCTTAGCGGTCGCGGCACAATCAGCGTCAGCACTATCAAGTGGCCGGTTGCCGGGCCATTGGTGGCGATGATGATCCGCGACAAGGGCCATCATCAGCATGGATCGGCGGGCATTCGGTGCACTGGCAATCCTTGCTGTCGGGACCGTTCCGGTCTATCACTGCCGCTTCGCCGATAATCGAGAGCCCTGCCATGACCGCCCTGAACAACCGCCAATTCCTCCTCGCGCGCCGCCCGGTGGGTGCCGCCAGCCGTGAAGATTTCACCTTCCAGACCGTGCCTGTTGCGGAACTCGCCGAAGGCCAGATCTTGGTGAAAAGCGAATACCTGTCCCTGGACCCGGCCATGCGCGGCTGGATGAACGAAGGCAAGTCGTATATCGCGCCGGTCGAGCTGGGTGCGGTGATGCGCGCGTTGGGTGCGGGCAAGGTCATTGAGTCGCAACACCCGAAATTCGCCGTGGGCGATTACGTTCAGGGCGTGCTCGGGGTGCAGGATTATTTCGTCGGCGAGCCCAAGGGCTTCAACAAGGTCGACCCCAAACTCGTGCCGCTGCCGGTGTACCTGGCGGCGCTGGGCATGACCGGTATGTCGGCGTATTTCGCCCTGCTCGAAGTCGGCCAGCCCAAGGCCGGTGACACCGTGGTGATTTCCGGCGCCGCCGGTGCGGTCGGCAGCATTGCCGGTCAGATCGCCAAAATCAAAGGCTGCCGGGTCATCGGTATCGCCGGCGGCGAGGAAAAGTGCCAGACGCTGATCGATGAGTTCGGTTTCGACGGCGCGATCGACTATAAGAACGAGGACATTCATGCGGCGCTGAAACGCGAGTGCCCCAAAGGCGTGGACGTGTATTTCGATAACGTCGGCGGCGACATCCTCGATGCGGTCCTGACCCGCCTGGCGTTGAAGGCGCGGGTGGTGATCTGCGGCGCCATCAGTCAGTACAACAACAAGGAAGCCGTCAAAGGCCCGGCCAATTACCTGTCGCTGCTGGTCAATCGCGCGCGCATGGAAGGTTTCGTGGTGATGGACCATGCCGAAAACTTCGCCAAAGCCGGGATGGAAATGGCCGGCTGGCTGGCCCAGGGCAAGCTGAAGAGCAAAGAGCACATCGTTGAGGGCCTTGAGACCTTCCCCGAAACCCTGCAGATGCTCTTCAAGGGCGAGAACAGCGGCAAGTTGATCTTGAAGGTGTGAGCTGAATGGGTGGGCTCAACCTGTGAGCCTTCGCTGATAATCCGCTGAACAACTCACGGATAACGCTGCCGAAACCACCAGAGGGCGCACTCTGGTGTAAGCTCGTGCGCTGTTGATCCGACCCATCGAGAGGCTTATGCGGGCTCCCTTCCGACGTTCTACCCTTGCAGCGCTGCGTGGTTTTGAATCCTCCGGCACGGCGATCACGATTCTGCCGAGTGCCGCCGATTACCGGCAGACACTGCTGGCGAAGATTGCCGCCGCCACCCGGCGGATTTACATCGTCGCCCTGTACTTGCAGCAGGATGAAGCCGGGCAGGAGATTCTCGATGCGCTGTACGCCGCCAAGGCTGCGCGGCCGGAGCTGGACGTCGTGGTGCTGGTCGACTGGTTCCGCGCCCAACGCGGCCTGATCGGCGCCGGCAAGCAGGCCGGGAACTCGGCGTGGTATCAGGCGCAGAACCTGGAACACGATCAGGAAGTGCCGGTGTACGGCGTGCCCGTGCAAACCCGCGAGCTGTTCGGCGTATTGCACCTCAAGGGCTGCGTCATCGACGACTGCGTGATCTACAGCGGCGCCAGCATCAATAATGTCTATCTGCACAAGCTCGGCAAATACCGGCTCGATCGCTATCACCTGATTGACAGCAAAGGCCTGGCCGACTCGTTCCAGCGTCTGGTCCAGCAGGACATTCTGCCGTCCGACGCCGTGCATCGCCTCGACCTGCCCTCGCCGCCCAGCTCTCGTAGCCTGCGCGGGGAGATTCGTCAGTTCCGCCAGCACCTCAAGCGCGCCAGCTACGACGTCAATGATGGCGTGCGTGACAATGGCGAGATGCGCGTCATTCCGCTGTTGGGCATCGGCAACAAGAACCCGCTGAGCAAAACCCTCTGCGATCTGATTGCCGCGACCGATGAGCAACTGACGCTGTGCACGCCGTACTTCAACATGCCGCTGGTGGTGAAGCGCGAGATCAATCGCGCGCTGAAGCGGGGTGTAAAGGTCGACATCATCATCGGCGACAAGACCGCCAACGACTTTTTCATTTCGCCGGAGGAGCCATTCAAGGTGATCTCTGCGCTGCCGTATCTGTATGAGATCAGCCTGCGGCGCTTCATGCAGAAGCATCAGACGGCGATCGCCAAGCACCAGCTGAACATCCATCTGTGGAAAGACGGCGACAACACCTATCACCTCAAGGGCCTGTGGTCGGACGACCGCTATACCCTGCTGACCGGCAACAACCTGAATCCGCGGGCCTTTCAGCTGGACCTGGAAAACGCCGTGCTGATCGATGACCCCAAGGGCGAATGGCTGAAGCCGCGCGCCGAGGAAATCGCGCTGCTGATGCGCAATACCCATCGGGTCGGCAAGTTTGACGAGCTCGATACTCTGAGCGAATACCCGGTTGGCGTGCGCACTTTTCTGCGCCGGGTCAGCCGGGTCCGCGTCGAGCGCCTGCTCTACCGGATTCTCTGACGACCATGGGCAAAAGCACTGGCGTTCGCGCGCAACAGGCCGATCAAACCCGCGCGCGCATTCTTCAGGCGGCGATCACGGTGTTCACCCGCGACGGGTATTCCGGCGGGCGCATCGAGAAGATCTCCGCCGAAGCCGAATCCAACGACCGGATGATTTATTACTACTTCGGCAGCAAGGAGAAGCTGTTCGTCAAAGTGCTTGAGCACACCTACGAGCAGTTCAACCGCGCCGAAAGCCTGCTGTCACTGGACCCGTCGACGCCGGTGCAGACGCTGCGGCAGTTGGTGGCGTTTGTCTGGGACTATTACGTCAGCCACCCGGAATTCGTCGCCATCCTCAGCATCGAAAACCTGCACAAGGGCAGGCACGCGCGCCAGTCCGGCGAGCTTCGACGGTTGTCAGGCGAAGCCGTCGGCGTGCTCAGACCGATCATCGATGCCGGTCAGGCACAGGGTTTGTTTCGGCAGGACCTGGACATCAAGCACGTGTATTTGATGATCGCGTCGCTGTGCTACTTCTATAACTCCAACCTGCACACCCTCAGCTCGTTCCTCGGCCAGGACATGGCCGCAGAGGGAGAGCGGACGGATTGGCTGGCGTTTATTCAGGATCTGGTGATGCGGGGTGTGAGGGTGTTGCCGGAGTAGGTGCAGCAAACGGTGCCCCTGTGGGAGCGAGCTTGCTCGCGAAGGCGCCGGTACATCCGCTGAGTATTCTGTGGCTGGAATAATGCTTTCGTGAGCAAGCTCACTCCCACAGGGGCCAGTACATCCGCCAGATATTTAGCGGTTGAGATGCAGCTTTCGTGAGCAAGCTCACTCCCACAGAGGCCTGTACATCCGCTAGATATTTAGCGGTTGAAATGCAGTCTGTGGGAGCGAGCTTGCTCGCGAAGGCGCCGGTACATCCGCTGAATATTCTGTGGCTGAGATACCGCTTTCGTGAGCAAGCTCACTCCCACAGGGGCCAGTACATCCGCCAGATATTTAGCGGTCGAAATGCAGTCTTCGTGAGCAACCTCACTCCCACACGGACTTTATTCAGCACAGGTCCAGCGCAGTCCCTGAAGAGTAAGTAAATCCCTCAGGCATACCCAATCAGTGCGTTCCGGGATTGGCTTTCAAATGTGCCACCTTGTCCTTCAACCCCGCCCACTGCGGCTCATTCGGCGCAAATCGGTTGCGCAAGTACGCGGCCAGGTCGCTGATCTGGGTATTGGACAGGCTGTCCTTAAAGGCCGGCATGTAACCCAGATCCGCCGTCGCCGGCTTGTCGATCCCCTGCTGAATCACTTTGATCAGGTTGTCGGGCAGCGTGCTGTGGACGTTGGTATTGGTCGCCAGCGATGGGCTCACGCCAAACAGCTTCGGCCCCAGACCGTCCGCATGACAACCCTGGCACGAGCCTTCGAACACCCGCTGGCCGTTGCTCAACGACTGGAGCGAAACGCGCGGTTTCTCTGCCAGACCGGTCACCGTCGCGGGACGGATGTCAGCACTGCCAGACGCAGGCTCATTCAACGCCGCCAGATACACCGCAATCGCCCGCACGTCACTCTTCGGCAGTTTCGCCAGTTCCGACACCACCGGGCCCATCGGTCCTGCGGCGACACCATGGGCATCGGAATACCCGCTGCTCAGGTAATTGAACAACTGGTCCTCGGTCCACGGCGTCGGCGCTTTCGACAGGCTGTTGAGCGCCGGCGCTTCCCAGCCGTCCACCGTGCCGCCGGCAAGAAACGACGTGCCGCCCTTCTCCGCCCCCAGCAGATCCCGAGGCGAATGGCAGGCGGCGCAATGCCCCAGACCGTTGACCAGATACTGACCGCGATTCCATTGCGCGCTTTGCTGTGGCTGCGTCTGCACCTCGCCTTTGCGCAGGTACAGCGCGTTCCAGCCGGCCATCAACGGCCGCACATTGAACGGAAAGCGCATGTCGTTGGCGGGCTGAACCTGTTTCACCCGCGTCTGCGACATCAGGTACGCGTACAGCGCCTGCATGTCGGCGTCCTCGATGTTTCTGAAGGCCGTGTAGGGAAACGCCGGGTAAAGGTGTTTGCCATCGCGACTGATGCCGTCACGCATCGCCCGCTCGAACGCCGGATACGACCAGTTGCCGATGCCGGTCTCCGGGTCCGGGGTGATATTGCTGCTATATAAAGTGCCAAACGGCGTCTGCATCGCCAGCCCGCCGGCATTGCTGGCGCCATTTGGGGCGGTGTGGCAGACCGCGCAGTCGCCGACCGCTGCCAGCAATCGCCCGCGTTCCAGGGTTGCCGATGACCAGGTGCCCGCTGCGGGCGGCGTGATCGGCGCGATTTCAGCACGCCAGGGCAACGCCGTCGCGGCCATACCCAGCAACGCGCCGAATGCCGCAAACAACGAACCGAACAGCCATTTCGAACGCTTGGCTTTCGGCGACTGCGGCGGCTGGCTGTTGGATTCCACGCCAGCGCTGTTCAGCGCGGCGAGAATGCGTTCCGCCGTGATCGGCAGCTCGCGAAAGCGAATCCCGGTCGCGTCATACACGGCATTGGCAATGGCCGCCGCACTCGGGACCGACGCCGATTCCCCGGCGCCCATGGGTGGCTCGGCCTGGCGCGGCATCATCATGACGTCGACCTTCGGCACTTCGGGGAACGTCAGAATCGGGTAGCCGCCCCACTCCTTGCTTGCCACCGTGGATTCCTCAAATGTCACCCGCTCCTTGAGCACCCGGCTGGTGGACTGGATGACATTGCCGTGAATCTGATGCTGCACGCCGGCCGGGTTGACCATCATGCCGGCATCGTGGCCGATCACCACGCGAGTCACCGACACATCGCCGGTGTGCTTGTCGATCGCGACATCCGCGACCCACGCCGCCCACGCCGCGCCGAAGCCGGGAAACTTGCTGTGGATGTAGCGCGCGTAGGCAAAACCGCGCCCGCGCAAGACACCGTCTTCTTCCGGGATCTGCATCGGCTGGGTGCGCGGCGCCCAGTCGGCCCGGGCGGCGGTGGCGCGGACCAGTTCGGCAGCGCGCTCGTCGTGCAAGTAGCGCAGGCGGTATTCGATGGGGTCAACGCCAGCGGCGAAAGCCAACTCATCGATGTAGGACTCGTGAGCGAACGTATTGGGAAGTGCCGACACACCGCGCATCCACGAGGCCCGCACAATCGGCGCCATGTCGTGAATGGTGACGCGCATGTGCTCGATGTCATAGGGCGGGATCGAAGTGCGGTCGCCCATTTCGAACATCGTCGCCACCGGCTCCACGCGCCCGGTCAACAGCAAGGCCAGGGTCGGTGAGTTGTTCGACGGATAACGGGTGCTGAAGTCATAACCGGCAATGCCGCCATCGGCGTTCAGCCCGCCCTCGACTTCCATCAATTGGGCGGTGCCTTTCGGCTCCCAGGCATGTTCCTGCTCGCGGGTCAGTTGCACGCGCACCGGCCGGCCCACGGCGCGGGACAGCAACACCGCGTCGGCGCAGACGTCATCAGCGCAATTGCGCCCGTAACAGCCGGCCGCTTCCATGCGGATGATGTCGATCTGCTCTTCGGGGTATTCCAGCAGCCAGGCCAGATCGGCGCGCAGCATGTGGGGGTTCTGCGTGCCGGACCAGACCCGAATGCCTTCTTCGCTGTAGTCCGCCAGCCCGCACGAAGGTCCGATGGAGCCGTGAATCTGGTAGGGCCACAGATAGGTTCGCGTCATCCGCTCGCTGGCCTGGGCCAAGGCGTCTTCGACATTGCCCTGATCGAGCACCACTCGCTGAATGCTGGGGTTGTCGCGTATCGCCTGCTCGATGTTGCTCATGTCCGGCAAATTGTGCTGCCAAGGCTTCCAGGTGACCTTGAGTTCCCGCGCCGCCTTGGCCGCCTGCTCTTCGCGCATTGCGACGATGCCGACGAAATCCCGAATCACCACCACGCGGACGATGCCGGGAATGTGCGCGATAGAAGATTCGTCCACCTCCAGCAGGCTGGTGCCGACGAAGTCGCCGGTGTCGTAACCGGCGTAGGGCGGACGTACGACACGGCCGTGGAGCATGTCCGGTAAACGCATGTCGTGCACGTAGGTCAATTCGCCGGTGGCCTTGCCCGGAATGTCGACACGGGCGGCGCCCTGCCCCACCAGTTTGTAGTCCTGCAGCCGCTTGAGGGGTGCGTTGCCGGAGATGCGCAATTCGACACGCTGATCCACCAGCAGTTGGCCAAAGGTCAGTTCGCGACCGTCCTGTGCCTTGATCACGCCGCTGTCGATGACTAACGAATCCAGATCGACCGACCACTGCTGCGCGGCTTGTTGCAGCAGGTAACGCCGCGCCTCGGCCGCCGCGTTGCGCAGCGGGATGGCGGAAATCTGCAAGGTGGCGCTGGCGATGGTCGCGCCCTGATTCGGCGCACGCTCGGTGTCGCCCAGAATCATCGTCACCTGATCCATCTGCAGGTCCAGCTCTTCGGCGACAATCTGCGTCAGCGAGGTGCGAATGCCGGTGCCGAGGTCAACATGGCCGTTGAACGCATAGACGCGGCTGTCCTGATCGATGGCAATGAACAGCCCCAATTCCATGGGCCTGACCGTGGGAATGCCACCTTTGGCGACCGGACCGGACGGCGGCAGGATGTCGTCGACGATCAGCAGCACGCCGTTTTGGGCGAGCAATTCATCGCGCGTGGGCAAGGTCTGGGTCATTGGACGGGATCCGGGCTGGGCTGATGACGCGCGGCACGCATGACCGCACTGAGGATTTCAAGGTGCGTGCCGCAGCGGCACAGGTTGGCTGACAGTTCGTTGCGAATCTGCGCTTCGGTGGGGTGCGGGTTGCGGTCGAGCAAGGCCTTGGCGGTCATGATCATGCCGTTCATGCAGTAGCCACATTGCGCGGCCTGTTCGTCGATGAAGGCTTGCTGCACCGGATGCGGGCGGTCTCGCGAACCGATGCCTTCCAGCGTGGTGATCTCGCGCCCTTGGGCGCCGGCCAGGGGAAACACGCAGGAGCGTGCGGCGACGCCGTCGATGATCACCGTGCAGGCGCCGCACTCGCCCAGGCCGCAGCCGTATTTGGGGCCATTGAGGTGCAAATCGTTGCGCAGGATCAGTAACAGCGGCGTGTCAGGCATTGCCGTGACGCGTGTGGCCTGACCGTTGACGTTCAGGGTCACGGTCTTCTCCGCCGCCCGCTGTGGCTCGCTCGTGTCAGCCTTCATGTGTTACCCGCTGTAGCTTGCATTTGATGAAGTGATTACTTCATGAAACGAGAGCAGGAAGCATGCCAGCGGAGAAAAGGCTGTAGGACGTTGGAGTATTGGGGTGGGTTTGGTCGTTTCGACGTCGCAATTTGGTGGACTGAACATTCTCCATGTAGGAGTGAGCTTGCTCGCGAATGCAGTGGGTCAGGCACATAAATGTCGCGGGCAGATCGTGTTCGCGGGCAAGCGCGCTCCTACAGCGGTGCTGTCAGGCGGCGTTATTCATCGCCCTCGTCGATCAGCTTGCGCAGCAGAAACAACACGGCCACGCGCTCGGCGGGGTTGAGTTTGCTCAGGGTCAGCTCGCTGATCTGCGCGGCGCGAGGCACGGTTTCCTGCACCAGTTGCAGGCCGCTGTCGGTCAGGCTGCAGATCACTTTGCGGCGATCCTGCGGGTCCGGGTCGAGGCTGATCAGGTCCCGGGCTTTCAGGCGATCGACGATGCCGCGAATGGTCGCCTGATCCACCGCCGTGGCCTTGACCAGCTCGGTTTGCGAACTGGGGCCGTGATCGCGCAGCGCGCACAGGGTCACGAACTGCACCGCCGTGAGCTGTGAATCGCCGACGTTCTGCTGGAAGATCGCCAGATGCCGCTGGTAGGCCTTGCGCAGCAGATGGCCCACTTGCTCGGAAAAGGTGTAGGACGGATTGTTATTGGAAGGGTTGTCAGTGGACACGGGTGGCTCGTTCGGCAGGATCTGAAAAGTAGTGGCTACAGTAACGTTTGCGGGGGTTGAGGGGAATCTCGTTCAGCCGGGCCAGAACTAAATGGACCGGGCATCCCCGAACTGTAGGAGTGAGCTTGCTCGCGATCCCTGGGCGTCATTTACCCCTACATTGCCCGAATGAATGCGATCGCGAGCAAGCTCACTCCTACAGGTCTGACGGTCGCCTGAAGATCTGCGTCAGGCTTTCGACGCCTCGGGCGCCACCACTTCGCCTGCCAGCACCACGGCCTGGTCGTCGAGATAAATGTCGCAGCGGCGCAGCGGGATATCCAGATGGCACGGGGTTTTGCGGGTGCCGCCGACTTCAGTATTCGGCCCCGTGGAGAACAGGAAATTGCCATAGAACGCCCGGGCATCCATGCACATGCCGTCGTTCTTGTCGTGCAGGCCCATGGCCGTCCACTGGGCGCGGGGTTGCAGGCCCCAGCCGATATGGGAAATGCCGTAGACCTCCGGGTCATTGAAGTACTTCAGGTAATCACGCAGGTACTCGGCCTCGAAACCACCTTGAATCCCGGTGATAAAACCCTTATCGATTTCCAGGGTGATCTGCTCGCGAGAGTAGGTTTTGAACGGCAGCACGATGTCGCCGACATCAATGACCAGCGTGCCCTCGGCGGTCTCTTCGTTGGGCCAGGAAAACAGGAAGCCGCTGGGCCAGTGATCCCAACGCCCAGGCTCGTCGGCGAAACCGTATTCGGTGACCGAAGGATATTGCCCCAGTTGCGCACGGAAATCGCTGCCGGCCCGTGACTTCACCTGAATCGAGCGCGCCGCCTTCAGCACCTGTTCGGCGGCCAGCACCCGTTCCTTGTCCGCCACCGTCGGCAGCATCCGCGCCAGCACCTCCGGGGGCTCCACCGCCAGCAGAATCCGCGTGCCGGTCTTGAGGATCTGCTCCTGCTCCGGCGAGTGGAGCAGCATCATCGTGTCGACGATCAGGTCCGCCGCCTCAAGGGCACGTTGCGCGGCAATGTTGCCGGTCAGCGCGGTGTCGCCGCAGTAGGCGGTCATGTCGTTGCCCATGGCTTTGGGGTGGTTGAACGACGGCAGCTCGACCGCATAGACCTTCGCGCCAAGGCGTTGGGCGGCGTCCATCGCAGCGCGCACCGTACGCGCATCGGAGTAGTGGCTCTTGAGCACCGCCACGCTCTGGGTCGCGTCCACTTTCGACAGTTTCAGGACGTGCTCGAACATCTGAGTCAATTCGCAATCGCTAACCGGCATCTCTTTTCTCCTCTGGGGCGGATGACGAGCCGGATGCACCATTGCAAGGCGTCGCGCATCAGACCAGTGCATTTTTTAAAGCGTACACACTTATTAAAAGCGATAAGACATCAATCTGGACGCCGCTGCAATAGGCACGCCACTCTGTTACCTAACCACACAGATCCCAGTAAATAAGGGTTACAGCAGGTGACATATCTGTTTGCGACACCGCCTGCCGTTTCTGGAAATATCGGTTCACTTTTAAAAATATCAGCGTATACACTTTAAAAACCTTGCGACGCGACAGACTTTTTTCGCCTCGCCGTCATCCAGAGCTCCGGTCATTCAGAGCTCATGAAACACAAAGGAATGCGCGCCATGCCAACCACGCAAAAAATCGCCATCGTCGGATCCGGTCTGGGGGGCGCTGCGGCTGCGACGCTGTTGCAGAAAGCCGGCTTCCACGTCGATATTTACGAACAAGCCCCCGCGTTTTCTCGCATCGGCGCCGGGATCCACATGGGCCCGAACATCATGAAAATCTTCCGTCGCATGGGCATCGAGCAACAGCTCAGCGACATGGGTTCGCACCCGGATTTCTGGTTCAGCCGCGACGGTGCGACCGGCGATTACCTGTCGCGCATCGCCCTGGGCGAGTTCTCCCTCAAGGAGTACGGCGCGGCCTACATCACCGTGCACCGCGGTGATCTGCACGCGCTGCAAATGTCGACGCTGGCGCCGGGCAGCGTGCACTTCAGCAAATGCCTGACCACCCTGGAGGAACGCGACAACGGCGTGCGCCTGAACTTCGCCGATGGCACCCACGCCGACGCCGACATCGTGATCGGCGCCGACGGCATCAACTCCAAGATTCGCGAAGAGCTGCTGGGCCATGAAAAACCGCTGTACAGCGGCTGGGTCGCCCACCGCGCGCTGATCCCCAGCGAGGTGCTGACCAAATACAACCTGAATTTCGAGAACTGCGTGAAATGGTGGAGCGAGGACCGTCACATGATGGTTTATCACACCACCGGCAAGCGCGATGAGTACTACTACGTCACCGGCGTGCCCCACGCGGCATGGGATTTCGAGGGCAATTGGGTCGACAGCAGCCGGGACGAAATGTACGAAGCGTTCGCCGGTTATCACCCCACCGTGCAGGCCTTGATCGAATCCACCGACAGCGTGACCAAGTGGCCGCTGCTCAACCGCAACCCGTTGCCTTTGTGGAGTCGCGGCCGCCTCGTTTTGCTGGGCGATGCCTGCCACCCGATGAAGCCGCACATGGCCCAGGGCGCCGGCATGGCCATTGAAGACGCCGCGATGCTCACCCGCTGCCTGCAGGAAACCGGCCTCAGCGACTACCGCACCGCGTTCCAGCTGTACGAAGCCAATCGCAAGGAGCGCGCCTCTCGGGTGCAAGCGGTTTCCAACGCCAACACCTGGCTGCGCACCCAGGAAGATCCGGCTTGGGTTTACGGTTACGACCTGTACGGCCAGGAGCTGAAATCGGGGGTGGCGGCGTGAGCACATTCATCCATGGCGGCAACGTCCAGGCCAACTTCATCCGTCAGCATTACCTGCGCTACGGCGGCGACATTCACTCTGGCAAACCGGCGCTGATCCTGATTCCGGGCATCACCAGCCCGGCGATTACCTGGGGGTTCGTCGCTGAACGCCTGGGCCAGTCTTTCGACACCTACGTGCTGGATGCGCGCGGTCGCGGACTTTCTTCCACGGGGCCGGATCTGGATTACAGCGTCGACACCTGCGCCGATGACATCGGCGCGTTCGCCGCCGCCATGGGCATCGACAGCTATCACCTCGCCGGTCATTCGATGGGCGCGCGTTTCGCCGTACGGGCTTCGATTCGCTGCCCCCAGGGCCTGAAAAGCCTGGTGCTGATCGACCCGCCGGTGTCCGGTCCGGGCCGTCGTGAATACCCGGCGAAGTTGCCGTGGTACGTCGATTCGATCCGCCAGTCGCAACAGGGCATGAGCGCCGAGGACATGCGCACGTTCTGCCCGACCTGGACCGAGGAGCAACTGCAGCTGCGCGCCGAGTGGCTGCATACCTGTTACGAACCCGCCATCGTCCGTGCCTTCAATGACTTCCACGACGTGGATTTCCACCAGGACCTGCCGAACCTTCCGGTCCCTGCCCTGCTCATCGTCGCTGGCCGCGGCGGCGTGATTCAGCCAGAAGACGAAGCCGAAATCCGACAGCTACAACCGAACATTCTGATCGCCCGAGTGGAGAACGCCGGACACATGATTCCGTGGGACAACCTGCCGGGCTTCTTCGCCGCGTTCGGCGACTTTCTCGGTACGCCGCTGACCTGACGGTCCTTGCTTAAAACGATGAACAGGAGAACGCAATGACCGACCCACAAAGCGCGGACGCCAACTATCAGGGCGTCTGGGGCAATCGCATCGGTTTTGGTGCGAAACCGGCCTTGCTGATGATCGATTTCATGCAGGGCTACACCCAGCCTGGCGCGCCTTTATATGCGCCTGGCGTGGTCAGTGCGGTGGCCGAAAGCGTCGAGCTGCTGGCCTGCGCGCGGGAACACGGTATCGCGGTGGTGCACACCAACATCCGCTACCACCCCACGCATTTCGCGGACGGCGGCATGTGGGTGAAAAAAGCGCCGGTGATGAAGGACATGGTCGAAGGCAATCCGCTGGCCGCATTCTGCGAGGCCGTACAGCCATTGTCCGAAGAGGTCGTGATCAGCAAGCAGTACGCGAGTTCGTTCTTCGGCACGTCACTGGCATCAATGCTGCACGCTCAAGGGATCGACACCGTCGTGCTGGCTGGCTGCTCCACCAGCGGCTGCATCCGGGCGACCGCGGTGGATGCCGTGCAGCACGGTTTCCGGACCATCGTCGTGCGCGAATGCGTGGGCGACCGACATCCCGATCCCCATGAAGCGAACCTGTTCGACATCGACAGCAAGTACGGAGATGTGGTGAGCAAGCAGGAGGCGATGACACAGTTGCGAGCTGCAAGCTTCAAGCGATAAGCCGCAAGTCAAGAGCATGCGGTCCCCTCTTGCAGCTTGAAGCTTGAAGCTTGGCGCTTGCCGCTTCGTCCCCCATATGACAACACCGCAAACGCAGGCAAAATCAGCCGCCGCGCTCACCGGTCGAAGAAACGCCAGGAGACACCCATGCCCTCTGCGAATGTAGAAACTTCCGCGAACCTAGCCGCGGACCCGATCAAAGCGCTGTACACCAAGATCACCTGGAAGCTCATCCCCTTCCTGTGTTTCTGCTACCTGGCCGCTTACCTGGACCGCATCAACATCGGCTTCGCCAAGCTGCAGATGCTCGACCAGTTGCACTTCAGCGAGACTGCGTTCGGGTTAGGCGCCGGGCTGTTTTTCGTTGGCTACATCCTCTTCGAAGTGCCAAGCAACCTGGTGCTGGAAAAGGTCGGTGCGAAGATCTGGATCGCGCGGATCATGATCACCTGGGGCTTGCTGTCCTCCTGCACGTTGTTCGTCAGCACGCCGACGCAGTTTTACGTGCTGCGGTTTTTGCTCGGCGCCGCTGAAGCGGGCTTCCTGCCCGGCGTGCTGTTCTACCTGACCACCTGGTTCCCGACCTACCGCCGTGGCCGCATCATCGCGCTGTTCATGATCGGCCTGCCGCTTTCCAGCGTCATCGGCGGCCCGCTGTCGGGCTGGATCATGGGCCATTTCGACCAGACTGCCGGGCTGCGTGGCTGGCAGTGGCTGTTCCTGATCGAAGGCATTCCCAGCGTGCTGCTCGGGGTGATGACGTTCTGGGCGCTGCCGAACAATCCGACAGAAGCCAAATGGCTGAACAGCGCCGAACAAACCTTGCTGGAAGGCGAGCTGCGCCTGGACGACGTTGAGGGCAAGGACAGCAAGCACAGCTTTCGCGACGGTTTTTTCAATCTGAAAGTGTGGATGCTCGGCGGTATTGATTTCTCGATCTTGCTCAGCGCCTACGCCATGGGCTTCTGGATGCCGACGTTCATCAAGAACGCCGGGGTCACCGACACCTTCCACATCGGCGTGTTGACCGCGTTGCCCAGCGTCGCGGCGCTGATCGGCATGCTGATGATCGGCGCCAGCTCCGACCGCCGTCGCGAACGTCGCTGGCACATCATCGTGCCGTTCTGGATCGGCGCAGTGGCCATGGCCGCCAGCCCGTTCTTCACCCATAACGTGGTTGCCACTGTCGCGCTGTTTGCCGTCGCATCGGCCGCCATCATCGGCGCGGTGCCGGTGTTCTTCAGCCTGCCGGCAACGTTCCTCAAAGGCCGGGCGGCGGCGACAGGGTTTGCGTTGGCCTGCTCGCTGGCGAACATCGCCGGGCTGGTGAGCAACTCGATGATGGGCATCGCCATCGACGTCACGGGCAGCAGCGCCGGGGCGTTGTGGTTCTTTGCCGGGTGCCTGATTTTGAGCAGCCTGCTGGTGGTGGCGCTGCCGGCGAAGCTGGTGAATCGGTAACTCGTCGCGCTGGACGCCTATCCTGTGGGAGCCAACTGGCTGGCGAATGCGGTGTATCCGTCAGCCTTTCGTTCACTGACCCACCGCGTTCGCGGGACACGCCACGCTCCTGCACTGCGAATCCCATTCATCCCATCACAACTGTGGAATCAGACCATGCAGGCGTTTGTGAAAAGCTGTGCCCTGGCCCTGACGCTGGGACTGTCCGCGACCTCGTTGCAGGCGGCGGAAAAGGTCATCTTCGACACCGATTTCAACGTGCTCAACGACGACGGCCAGGCCTTCATCATGCTGGCGCAACTGCACGCGCAAAAGCGCATCGACCTGCTGGGAATGACCCTCGTCAGTGGCAACGCGTGGGTTGATCAGGAGCAGGTCGATGCGCTAAAGGCTGTCGAGCGCATGGGCGTGGAAAAGGACATCGGCGTGTACTCCGGCGCGGCCTACCCGCTGCTGCACGACATCGCCACGTATGACCAGGAAAAAGCCCTGTTCGGCACAGGCTGGCCGGGGGCGTTCAAGACCCCGCGTCCGACCTCGGCCTCGCAACTGGTTTCGCCGCCGGACGGGCTGGCTACGCACACCACATTGCGCAGCAAATCCGCCGCGCAGTTCATCGTCGACAGCGTGAAGCAAAACCCTCACGAAGTGACCCTCCTGGCCGTTGGCCCATTGACCAACATCGCTCTGGCGATTCGCAGCGCGCCGGAAATCGTGCCGCTGATCAAACGCATCGTGTACATGGGCGGCGCCATCGAGATCCCCGGCAACACGACGCCAGCGGCGGAATTCAACTGGTGGTTCGACCCCGAGGCCGCAAAAATCGTCCTGCGCTCGCCCATCGAACACGTGATTTTCCCCAACGATGTCTGCGAAAAGGTCATCTTCGACGCCTCGGTCTACCAGCGCATCGTCGCCAGCAAAGGCGTGATTCCGGACCTGTACAAAACGGTGCTGGGGCCTGAGTTCGACAAGGACCCGAACCATCACAGTTTCACTTGGGACAGCCTGCCCGCGCTGTACCTGGTGCATCCGGAACTGGTCACCGAGTCCAAAGACCTGTGGGTCGATGTCGACGCCCACTTCGGACCGGATTACGGCCGCTCCATGGGCTACAAGAAGGGCGCGCCCGTCGGCACACAGAAGGCGAAAGTGGTGTACGCCGTGGACCAGAAGAAGTTCTGGGATGCGTACGTGAATCTGGTCACTCTGCCTGCGCCGGTCAAACGCTGACCTTCTCAGTTCGCGCCGATGATATGAATCGGCCCAACCGGCGGTAGGCAGGATCAGCCGATCAAGGCAATCAGCTGCTGGCGCTGGGCATCGGTAAGCAAAGGCCCTCTGGCGGCGTCGGCGTTTTCCTTCATGTATTTCGGATTCCCCGTACCGGGAATCGCGCACGTCACCGCGGGGTGTGAGATCAGAAACTTCAGCGCCAGTTGCGCCCAGCTCCTGGCCTGAACTTCTCCCGCCCAGCCCGGCAGCGGCGTGTTGCGCAAGCGGCCGAGCAGACCGCCGCCACCAAACGGCCGGTTGCAGATCACCGCCACTCCCCGTTCACGGCACAGCGGCAGCAACCGCGCTTCGACGGCGCGGTCGTCCAGCGCGTAATTGATCTGCAGAAAATCGAACGCCTCGGCCTTCAGCGCCGCTTCCACATCAGCGTAGGCCGATGGGGTGTAGTGCGTCAGGCCAATGTAGCGAATGCGCCCTTCCTCTTTCCACTGACGCAGGGTCGGCAGGTGGGTTTTCCAGTCCAGCAGGTTGTGGATCTGCATAAGGTCGATGCGCTGGGTCCGCAACAGCCTGAACGACGCTTCCATCTGGGCAATGCCTTCGTCGCGTCCTCGGGTCCAGACCTTGGTCGCCAGAAACGCTGGCGATGACGGCTGATGGATCGCCAGCAACTCACCCGTGGTTTCCTCGGCGCGGCCGTACATCGGCGAACTGTCGATCACGGTGCCGCCGGCGTGGAACAGCTGGTCCACCACGGCGGGCAGCAGTGTGTACGCATCGCTGCCGGGCTCGACATCGAACCCGCGATAGGTGCCGAGGCCGATCATCGGCAACGCTTCGCCGCTGGATGGAATGTCTCGCGTGAGCATGTTCCGCTCTCCTGATTGACCGGCCGATGTGCCGGGTTGTGGCGGTTCGGATGCTCTAGCGTGGACGCCTGCACTTGCATCACCGACCGCTGCGTCAAACACCAACGCCGCCGAGGCACCTGCCGCCATGTTGAGCAGTCGTCTGCGGGTGAGCAGGTTTCGGTCGGTCACGGGGCATGTCTCCGGGTCGGACTGACGTGAGCGCACAGTGAATGGTCGACCCCACGCACGCGGCGTCGGTTCAAGTCCGCACGACCATCAGCGCAGATCGCGGTTGGCGCTGTAGTTAAATCATCCCTTCTGACGGCCCGGGATGACGCAGAGCGTCTCGGGATGCATTCCCACGCAGGGCGTGGGAACAATTGAACATCAGCGCCTGGACGGGCCTCTTCCCGGCTAAAGCCGGTCCCACGAAAAGCAACGCGTGCATCCAATGGCATCGGCGGCGCACCGTAGGACCGGCTTTATCCGGGAAGCTGTTGATCTGCTTTATCGCGCTTTTAGTCTTCACAGTCTGCCTCAGGGCAGACGCTCTTGATCTCGGCAGATACTGCGACCATCTGCGCAGATCGCGGGAACGCTGGGCGGCCCCATGCGTCACAACTCCATCTTGAACACTGGAGGACACAAAATGAAAACCGTGATTACCCTGAACGAACTCGCCAACGCCGACCTGCGCCCCTACACCGAAATCTGGCTGACCTCGCCAACTGCCGTTCGCGAACCCCACCACACCGATGACGAACTGTGCCTGTGGCGCGCCAATCAAGTCTTTTCCCACGACATGCTCAGCGAAGGCACCCATGGTCAGAACGTCATGCCGGTCTGGCTGGTGGTTGACGACATCGACAACTCCGAGCAAGTACTGGAAGTCGAGACACAAGTGCGTGAACGCCTGCTGACCGCAGGCCTTGAAGGGGAGTTTTATCCGGCGGAAGTGGGCGAGCGGACGGACGGGGTCAAATGATTTAACCGAGTGCAGAGGCTACGCGTTAGGCCGGCAAGCACCCTGCCAGCCTTTGCGTATCGCCGCGAGTGACCGTGATTTATGGCTTCAGCGCGTCATACGCATTAACGCGTGCATCGAGTAGATGTACGCAGCGCCAGCGTTCAACGAGATCGCGGTAGCCCGTGCGGCGGCGACTTCGAAGGCTGACCCAATGCTTCAGGCCGGCGGCGTGGCGCCCAGACGCTTCCACATCGGTTTGGTCAGGCGCTGGGTGTGCTTGTAACCGGCCCACGGATCCGCTTTCAGCTTGCGCAACCGCTGCTGCAGGTTGGCGATGTTCCACTGCGCCGAGGACTTCACCTCCGTCAGCTCGTCACGGCTGATCGGCACCGACACCGGCAACCCCGGCCGCGCCCTCGCTGAATAGGCCACGACCGTACTGGCACCCCGGCTGTTACGCAGGTAATCGATGAAGATCTTGCCCACCCGGTTCTTCGGCCCGGACGTCGCGGTGAATCGGTCCGGCAGCTCCCGGGACATGAATTGCGCCAGCGCCTTGGCGAAGGCTTTGACCGACTCCCAATCGGCCCGGCGCGCCAGTGGTACGACGATGTGCATGCCCTTGCCGCCGCTGGTCTTGACGTACGCATCCAGGCCCAACTCGTCGAGGGTCGACAGCGTCAGTTGCGTGGCTTCGATCATGCTGCGCCAAGGCAACTGATCGTCCGGGTCGAGATCGAGGACGAAGTGGTCCGGCAGCTCGATCTGATCGTAGGTCGCGCCCCACGTGTGCAGTTCGATGGTGCCCATCTGCGCCGCACCGACCAGCGCCTTGACGCTGTCGATCTCCATCAACCGCGCATGGCCAGGGTCGAGCTTGGGGTCCAGCTGCTTGATGTTGGGGATCGCCATGCGCTCGGAATGTTTCTGGAAAAACTGCTCGCCCTCGACGCCTTCGGGGCAACGCAACAGCGCCACGGGCCGATGGTCGAGGTGCGGCAGAATCCAGTCCGCCACCGATTCGTAATACTGCGCCAGCTCGATCTTGTGCAGACCGCTCTCCGCGTCGATCACCCGTTCGGGGTGGCTGACCATCACGCCGGCCACGTCGATGCGGTCCTTGCCTGCACGTTTGCTGACCGGCTTGGGCTTCTCGGCTGAAGAATCGGCGCGGGTCGCGGATTTCTTGCTCGGCACGTTGGCTTTGGCGGCGCTGGGCTTGAACGGTGCCTTGATGTCTTTCGGCGTCCTGGGGTATTCGTGGACCACTTCACTGGCCGGCTTGTCGCTGCGTAACGAGACAAACGCCGAGTGACGAATGATGCCGTCGCGGGTCCATTCGCCGAACTCGACCTCCGCCACCAATGTCGGCTTTATCCAGTGCACACCCCGGCCTTGCGCGCTGGTCACCTTCTTCGCCAGCGGCGAGGCGTCCTGTTCCAGCGGCTTCATCTGCTCAAGCAAGTCGCCGAGCATCTGCTGATTGAACCCCGTGCCGACCCGACCGGCATACACCAGACCCGCGCCCTCCTCGTTCACCGCCAGCAGCAGCGCGCCAAAACCATTGCGCGCGCCCTGAGGTTTGGTGAAGCCGACGACGACGAACTCCTGGCGCAGCTTGCACTTGAGCTTGATCCAGTCGGCATTGCGTTTGGACTGATACACGCTGCCAGCCCGCTTGCCGATGACGCCTTCGAGGGACATCAGGCTCGCGCTTTCGATGATGTCGCGATGGCCGGCAGAGAAGGCTTCGGAGAACCGGAGCAGGCCCTTTTTCTGTCGCCCCAGCACTTTCTTCAGCGCCGCACGACGGTCTTCGACGGGCGACTCGCGCAGGTCTTCTCCGTTGAGGAACGGCACGTCAAACAGGTAATAAATGATGTCCATGCTGCGGTCGATGTCGAATGCATTCTGCAGCGCCTGAAAGTCCGGCAACCCGGCGTCGTTTAGCACCACGACTTCGCCGTCCAGCCAGGTGTTGTCCAGTTTCAAATCGCCGATTGCCTTGGCTTGCAGCGGCAGGCGCTCGGTCCAGTCATTGCCGTTGCGGGTAAAGAACTTCACCTCGCCATCGATGATGCGGGTCAGGATCCGATAACCGTCGTACTTGATTTCGTAATGCCATGTGCCTTCGGGCGGGGTGTCCATGAGCGTCGCCAGCTGCGGCGAGAGCTTGGCCGGCACGCCGCTCTTTTTGGGCGAAGGCGCTTTGGTTTTTTTCCCCGCTGGCTTTTTTCCGGGCTTTTTCGCGGCAGAGGTCTCGGCTGCGGCTTCAGACGCGGCCGATTTAGGTTTGGCGTTCTTGGCCGGCTTCCTTCCTTCGCCCACCGTTGCGCCACTGACCACGCTTTCCGGCTTGTCGACGACGATGTCGTATTCCTCGCCCGAGCGAACAGCATCGTCCTTTTCCTTGATCAACAGCCACTGCTCCTTGTCGCTGTTGCCGGGCAAGCGGGTCCGCACCAGCGCCCAGTCGCCGGTGAGTTTTTCACCGATCAGGGTGAATTTGAGTTTGCCGGCCTTGTAGGTTTCCTGCGGGTCGCCGTGGGGCTGCCAGATACCGCGATCCCAGACGATCACGTCGCCAGCGCCGTATTGGCCTTCGGGAATGCTGCCCTCAAACGTGCCGTAGCCCAGCGGGTGGTCTTCGACGTGCACCGCCAGGCGCTTGTTCTTCGGGTCCAGGCTCGGTCCTTTCGGCACCGCCCAGCTTTTCAGCGTGCCATCCAACTCAAGGCGAAAATCGTAATGCAGGTTGCGCGCGTCGTGCTTGTGAATGACGAAACTCAGCGCTTTGCCTTTCTTGCTTCGCGTCTTGCCCTCGCTTTCCGCCGGCTCGGACGTGACATCGAAGTTGCGCTTGCGGGTGTATTCACTCACAGGTTTTGTCATGACGATGAACCTCTGCGCATTGGAACGGTGCATCTTTTAACGCTACAACAGGACATGCGTTCAAGAGGCCTTGGTGGTCTTCTTTCGGGGCGGAGCACGGCGTTTCGCCGGCGCATCGTCCTTGGACTCGGCTTTGCCTTTGCTCGCCGGTTTGGCTTTGGCGGGCGCCGCCTTCGCTGCAGCGCCACGACCGCCCAGGCTGCGCTTGAGCAATTCGGTCAGATCGATGACATCAGCCGACTTACGCTCAGTGTCGCCAGCATCGGTCTCGACGTTCTCGATCTTGCCTTCGCGGGCCTTGGTTTCCACCAGCGACATGATCTGGTCCTGGAAGGTGTCGCGGTATTCTTCCGCGTCCGGCGTCCACTCGGTGCTCATGTCTTTGATCAGGCGCTTGGCCATGTCCAGCTCGCTCTTACTGAGCTTGACGTCGGTGGCTTCCATGGGCAGCTCGAGGCTGTCGAGCCCGCGCACCTCCGAGGGCCAGCGCAGCAGCACAAGCACGATCGCCGACTCCAGCGGCATCACCGCCGCCAAGTGCTGGCTGGTACGAATCACCACATGGGCCAGCGCCACCTTGCCGGTGTCGACCAGCGCCTGGCGCAACAACGCGTAGACTTTCTCGCCGCGCTTGTCGGGGGCGAGAAAGTACGGCGTGTCGATGTGCTGCAGCGGTATCTGGTCGCTGTCGACGAAACCGAAAATGTCGATGGTCTGGGTCGATTTGGGGTGCGCCGAGCGAATTTCGTCCTCGCTGATGACGACGTAACGCCCTTTCTCGTACTGCACGCCCTTGACGATGTTCTCTTTATTGATCTCCTTGCCGGAAACCTTGTTGATGCGCTTATATCCGACCGGGTCCATGCTGCGCTTGTCCAGCCAATCGAAGTCGACACCCTGGCGGGACGTCGCCGACACCAGCGCCACAGGAATATGCACCAGTCCAAAACTGATCGCGCCTTTCCAGATTGCCCGAGGCATATTTTTTATTTCCGATGGGGTGTGAGGGGGTATGTGTAAGCAGTGACCGAAGCGCACGCGGAAAAGTTTCGACCGAGCGACCGGAACGTCGCTATTGTCGTGGGCTGCACGGCTTTGGTGCGGGTGAGGCGTCACTCCACAACGTGCGCCGACCAACGCTGGGCCATTCCCCTGCCACCCCTTCTTAACGCAACGAAAAAGCGTTAACCTCGCGCCACTCTATTTTGCACGCCGTACCAGAATCGTTCTGCCGAGCCTGCAACCTCTCCAGGTATTCCCATGACGTCCATTCCTCCCGCGACCCACGGCGCCACCATGACCAAGGGCCTGGCGATGCTGTTTGCGTTCTGCTGCGGCGCGATCGTGGCCAACCTGTATTACGCCCAGCCCATCATTGGCTTGATCGCGCCAGACATCGGGCTGTCCGGCGCCCTCGCCAGCTTCATCGTGTCGCTGACCCAGATCGGCTATGCCCTCGGCCTGTTTTTCCTCGTGCCGTTGGGCGACTTGCTGGAAAACCGACGCCTGATGATCGTCACCTCCGGCGTCGCCATGCTCAGTTTGCTCAGCGCGGCCTTCGCGCAGACGCCCAATCTGTTTCTTATCGCCTCGCTGCTGGTGGGTTTCAGCTCGGTGGCGGTACAGATTCTGGTGCCGCTGGCCGCCAACCTCGCACCGGAAGAAACACGCGGGCGCGTAGTCGGCAGCATCATGGGCGGCCTGCTGCTGGGGATTCTGCTGGCAAGGCCCGCTGCCAGTCTGATCGCCGACCACTTTGGCTGGCGCGCGGTGTTCGGCACGGCCGCCGTAGTGATGCTGCTGATCAGCGTGGTGCTGGCGACCACCATTCCGAAACATCAGCCTGCCCACAGCGCCACCTATGGCCAGTTGCTCAAATCGTTATGGACCCTGCTGCGCAAACAGCCGGTGCTGCGCCAGCGCGCGTTTTATCAGGCGTGCATGTTCGCCACCTTCAGCCTGTTCTGGACCGCCGTGCCGCTGGAACTGGCACGCAATCACGGCTTGTCGCAAAGCCAGATCGCGCTCTTCGCCCTGGTCGGGGCCATCGGCGCCATCGCCGCGCCCATCGCCGGCCGCCTGGCGGATGCCGGCCACACCCGCGTCGCCAGCCTGTGCGCCATGCTGTTCGCCGCACTGAGCTTTCTGCCCAGCCTGATCGAACCGGCATACGCCGTGATTGGCATGGCAGTCACCGGGGTCATCCTCGATTTCTGCGTGCAGATGAACATGGTCCTCGGCCAGCGCGCGGTCTACGCCCTCGACGCCAAAAGCCGCAGCCGGCTCAACGCGCTGTACATGACCAGCATCTTCATCGGCGGCGCGATTGGTTCGGTGGTGGCGAGCGCGCTGTATGACCACGGTGGCTGGGTCTGGATTGTCATTGTGGGGAGCGTGTTTCCGGTGTTGGCGTTGTTAGGGTTTTTGAAGAACTCACGGCCATGAATAATGAAGCACGGCCCGCGCAGGATGCTCAGGCCAAAGGCGTGAGGCGCTGATCGCCGCTCAAGAAAAACCGCCGATATCGGCGGTTTTCTTTTGAGGAATCAGCCCCTGAACCCAGCCATCGGGCCAGCTGGTTCAAGGTCTCTTCCAATTTCGAGCGCTCCGCTCAGAAAGTGTATTTGCAAGGGGATTATTTCAGCCGCGCGCTTGCGCGCTTCGGCACGGAATTCAGCAATAGCCTGAAGTTTTTCTCTGCGTTTCCTTGTTTTCATAAGCACCTCCTTGCTCTCACGGGCGTATGAACTGATTCGTAGACGTCAGGGCTTGCAACAGCCCGGGACTCTTCAACGTCGACTTAGTTTTGCAGCTGACCTTCCAGCCAGTGCTTCAAGTCCGCCACTTCAGCCGTTGTAATCGTATGCCCTGCCCCGGCGTAGGCATGAAACTCCGGAACGATCAGCAGATTCTCCAGCATCGCCTTGGCATCGGTTGCGCCCGAGTAAGGCACGCGGGTGTCGGCCGAGCCGTGGCCGATGAACACTTTCAGCGATTTCAGGCGCTCATCGGGCTTCAGGCGTGAATGGAGGGACGCGAGAATCTTGCCGCTCAGGGGTGCGATACCGTGCACCAGTTCCGGGTATTGCAGGCCGATCTGGTAGCTCATCATCGCGCCCTGGCTGAAGCCGACCAGGATCACTTTGTCGGGCTGGGTCTGGTATTTCTCGGTGGCCTGCTGGATGAAGGTCCGCAGCAAGTCGGTGCTTTTGTCGACATCGCTGGTCACGCCTTCGTATTCGGCCTGATCGGTGTCCTGGGTGAACCACTTGTAGCCGCCGCCATCGACTTCCTGTGGCGCGCGCACGGAAAGGTAGGTGTAACTCGGGGAGAGATCGTTTTTGATGTCGAGCAGGTCGCGCTCGTCGCTGCCATAGCCGTGCAGGAAAATGATCAGCGGTTTGTCTTTGGATTCAGCGGGCGCCGCCGCCAGGTACGGCAGCGCAAGATCGTTGAGCAGCGCGGGTTCTGCGTGGGCCATGCCGGTGAACACACACAGCAGCGCGGCGAAAAACTTCATCATGAGCGTGAGCCTTTTTGCGAAAAACGTCGGGCTCATCATACGCAGCATGTCGCGAATGTCAGCCCGTCAATGATCGCGCAAAGCTGTCAGGTGGCTGTACGGAGGATGAATTTCACAGGGGCCGGTTCACGACTCCAACGCCCCCAACCCCAGATGCTCGCGCAGGGTCGAGCCCTCGTAGGCGGTGCGAAACAGCCCTTTGCGTTGCAGGTGTGGAATGACGCTTTCAACGAATTCGCTGAACGAGCCCGGCAGATACGCCGGGGAAATGACGAAGCCGTCGCAACCGCCCAACGTGAACATCTCCGCCAGTTGATCGGCAATCTGTGCCCCCGTGCCGACCAGTTGCGGCACCCGTACGCTGCTGGCGAAAATCCGGCCCAGTTCCTCCAGCGTCGTGTCCGGCCCCTGCATCAGCAGCTTCTCCGCCGCAGCAGGCGGTATAGACGGCGAGCGTGCGATCTCCGCCAGGGTCGCGGACAGCGGAAACGGCGAGAGATCCACGTTCAGTTGCGACGCCAGCGTGACCAGACCCAGTTCCGGGCGCGCCAATGCGTTGTGCTTGTCGCGCTTGGCCTTCGCTTCGGCTTCGCTGCCGCCGATGAACGGCATCACCGCCGTCAGCACCTTGCAGCTGTCGGCGTGGCGCCCTTGCTCGACGACCTGTTCGCGAACGTCCTGGCGAAACGCGTGCATGGCCTTGAGGTGCGGGTGAATGGTGAAAATCGCCTCGGCCCAGCGCGCGCCGAAACGCCGTCCACGCCCCGACGAACCGGCCTGAATCAGCACCGGACGCCCCTGCGGCGTGCGCGGAATGTTCAGCGGCCCTTCAACCTTGAACCACTCGCCGTGATGCTGCACCGACGTGATTTTCGACGGGTCGGCCAGCACGCCGCTTTCCCGGTCCAGCTTCAACGCATCCGGCGCCCAGCTGCGCCACAACTTCAGCGCCACTTCGACGAACTCGTCAGCGCTGTCGTAGCGCAGGTCGTGCTCAAGGTGCTTGTCCTTGCCGAACAGCCGCCCTTCGCTGTCGTTCATCGACGTGACGATGTTCCAGGCGGCGCGGCCTTTGGACAGATGATCCAGCGTGGCGAACTCCCGGGCGATGTGCGCCGGCTCGTAATAGGTCGTTGAGCGGGTAGCGCCCAGGCCCAGCTTGCTGGTTTGCCCGACCAGGTAGGACAGAATCGGCAGCGGGTCCAGACGCGTCGCATCCTGCGCGCCATACCGCAGGGCCACGTCCCGCGAGCCGCCCATCTGGTCACCCACCGCCAGCCGGTCGGCGAAGAACAGAAAATCGAACAGCCCCTCCTCCACCACCCGCGCCGTGCGGGCGTAATACTCGGGATCCAGGTAATGGCCGACCGTCTCGGGGTGACGCCAGACCGCATGACTGTGGATAACCGGCCCGGTCAGCAGGAACGCCGACAGGTGAATGTGACGACTCATGATCGCGCTCCTGACTTATTGGGCGTGCGGGGTCCAGACAGCGATGTCGGACACCTTCAGCGCTTTGGGGATCATCCCGGCTTCAAAATAGAAGTCGGCGCTGTTCGGCAAGTTCATCCACCTTGACCGGGACGATGTCGTAACTGCGTCGGCTGTTGGCCAGCTCGACGGTCTCAGGCGGGATGTTGCCCCACAGCGGCGCCAGATTCGCCGCGGCTTCCTGGGGATGACCTTTCACCCACTGCCCGGCCTGATGCAGGGTGTCGAACACCACTTGCAGCACCTCGGGATGGGCCTTGGCGAAACTCGTGTTGGCCACGTAAAAACGGTTGTAGTTGGCAATGCCGCCGGAGCCGTCGGTCAGCACGCGGACATGATGCTCGCGTTGCTGGGTCGCCAGGAACGGGTCCCAGATCGCCCAGGCGTCGACGTTGCCGCTGGCAAACGCGGCGACGCCGTCGGGCGCCTCCAGGTAAATTGGCTTGATGTCCTTGAGGGTCAGCCTGGCGCTCTTCAGGGCCGAAATCAACAGAAAATGACTGCCCGAGCCTTTCGACACCGCGACGGTTTTGCCCCTGAGATCGGCAACGCTGCGAATCGGTGAGCTGTCCGGGACGATGATGGCCTGCGCTGTCGGGGAAGGATTCTCACGGGCGTAGTAGGTCAGCGGCGCGTTCGCCGCTTGCGTGAACAAGGCAAACGCATCGGCGACGTCGGCATGCAGGTCCACACTGCCGGCGTTCATCGCGCTGAGCAGCCCGCTGCTGAATTCATGCCAGTTGACGGTGAAGCCCAGCGGCTTGAGCCGTTCCTCAAGCTGCCCGTCGTTTTTGAGCAGAATCCACAGCGTGGACGAGCGCTGATAACCGATGTTGATGACCTGCTCGGCGTGAGCGGTGAAGGTAGCCAGCATTAACGCGGCGGCCACGATGATCTTTCGCAGGGACATGAGGATCCTTGAACGGGCACAGGAGGAGCGCTCAGCGCGAAAACGAATGAGCACATCGAAACAGCTTCACTTTCATTATAAAAAACGACACAGGTTATGAAAGAAACTTATAGATCTATGCATATGCCCGACGCGCAACGGAACGGCTGAATACCCGCTGCGGTCTAGGGATAAGCACATCAGTCCGTCGCCGAACCAAGGAGCACCCGTGAACATTTTCGAAGCCCTGAGAGAGAGTCATGAACGGCAACGCGGCTATGCCGATGCCTTGATCCAAACCCATGGCGACAGCGAGGAGCGTGTCGAGGTCTACAAACAGCTGAAAGCTGAACTGCAGGCCCATGAAACCGCCGAAGAGCGCTTCTTCTATATCCCGCTGATGCAGTTCGACAACGGTGTCGACCTCAGCCGCCATGCCATTTCCGAGCACCATGAAATGGACGAGATGATGGAAGAGCTCGACGAGACCGAGATGTCCAGCCCGTCCTGGATGGCCACGGCCAAGAAGCTGTCGGAGAAGGTCCACCACCACCTGAAGGAAGAAGAGCAGAAGTTCTTCCAGTCGGCGGGCAAACTGCTGGATGACCAGCAGAAGCAATCGCTGGCCCGTGAGTATCACAAGGAGTATGAGGAGCAACTGGCTAAAGCTTAAGCCGCTCTGAATGCTCAAAGCCCCGAATGTTCGGGGCTTTTTTTTGGCCATTTTTCGCTGCCGCATTTTGTTGGCGATGCGGTGTTTCGGGTGAAGAGCGGTTGGGTGCGGGTCTGATGGAGTGCGCAAGAAGTTGCGCATTTGATTGTGTGTCTTAGGGGCCTTACTGCTCGAGAAGCCAGGTCGTTTGTGGCCTGCAGGCGAGTGCGCAAGAAGTTGCACAGCAGTGCGCAACTTCTTGCGCAGGGTTTATGGGTTCACTGGTTTGGCGGTCGCTCAAACCTTCCTCATTATTTATTAAGTCATTGATTTTTATTGGCTAATTCATAGCTGGCACAGCCCTTGATATCTCCGTGCCCCCCGGATCGGCATTCACGCCTGCCGGATGGTTTTTGAGCACGGAGAGCATCGTTGGCAAACCCCGCAGTTACGTCCGGCAGTGACGCAAAAAACGAGGCTCAGGTGGCGATCGTTCCGCTTGATCTGATTCAGCTTGAGGACGTTGGCGCCGGTGCGGCCAATGTCGATGCCTGGCTGCGGGACATCAGCGGCGGGGTCATTTCGCTTGAGAGGATCAAGAACGCTGCGGGCTTTTTGCCCGTGGTGGGCAACATCATGGCGCTGGTTGATGCGCTGAATGACATCGTTCGGCTGGCGACGAGCGAGAAGCGCGACCCGCTGGATTGGGTCAGCTTGGGCATCAATTTGATTGGTGTGCTGCCAACGCCGCCGACCATGGCGGCAGCGCGGATGAGCCTGCGGCCGACGCTGTTTCTGGTGCGCCAGGAGATGCGTCAGGCGGGGAAAGTGGTGCTTGGCGATTCGCTGATCGAGGTGCTGATCGGGCACCTCAATGCCGACATCGTCGGGACGCTTGATGACTTTGTGACTCAGGCGCAGGGCAAGCTCGCTGGCATTCTCGATGAGGCGGGGAAGCTTGGCGAAGGCGTGCTGAACGAGATCGCCAAGGGTCTGGAGAGCGTGGTCGACGGCGATCTCGATGCCGAGGGCAATCTGCTTGAGGCGGTGCAACTGATCAGCGATGGGCGCAAGCAGTGGGACTACGATCCCAAAGGCGCGATTTCCAACATCTTCATCGCGGTTGCCGATGTTTACATCGCAGCCGGCCAAAAAATCGTCAACGGCACCGTCGAACATCTTGTGCCTGAAGCGCTGAAAGACTCGATCCGCAGGCAGGCTGAGTCGTTGCGTGCCATGGGGTCAGAGCTTCGGGCCCAGATAAATCGTCTGGCGGATCCAGGGGTTCAGAACTCGATTGGAGCGTTGCTGCAGACATTGGCGGGCGCGGTTGTCAGTTGGCGTTCGCGCAATGGGCATGGGCAAGCCTTCAACATCAAGCCGAGGGTTGTTAATCAGGCCAGGCGCCAGGGCGGCGAAGGGAAGCTGGAGGCGGTTGGTTTCGAGAAGCCTGCGAAAGCCCGGCCCAACAAGCGGAAGAACTGTACGTGTCCGTGCCCTTGTGAATGTGCTTGTGGGTCGACGGCCAGGAGCATCAGTTTTGCGATGGGTTCGGAGTCGGTTACCCATACCGATTTCAGCCTGCTGGGGCCTTTTCCCATTGAGTGGACTCGGACTTACTGTTCGAGTCTGGATGCGTTCGATGAGGATGTTGTCGGTGCGCGGTGGATTACGGCGTTTACTACACGTTTCGATCTCGTCGGCGACAGTTTGGTGTTTCATGACTTCGACGGACGCAGCCATGAGTTCCCCCTTCCCAAGGTCAAGCTGTTTCACTTCAACGCCATTGAAAATCTGACCGTCGTTCGCCTCAGCAAAGATCGGTTGGTGCTGATGCGGGGCCTTGAGCACAGGGAAACCTATGTTCGCCGGGGTGATCGTTTCGTTCTGATCAATAAGGTTTTGCCGAATGGCGCCGGGGTGATGCTGCATTACGAGCATCGGCATGACGGGCATTCGGTGCTCTCCGAGCTGGTGACGTACTCGCAGAAAGATGTAAACAAAGTCCATCTGCGCCTGGGCACGTTGATCGATGATCAGGGGCGGCTGATGGGTGTTTGGGAAATACGTGATGGCGACGTTAAACGCCAACTGTGCGCGTATCAGTACGATGATTCTGGCGATCTTGTTCTAGCTCAGGACGAGAACGGCGCTACATGGCGTTATCAATACCAACACCACCTGATCACTCGCTACACAGACCGCACCAATCGTGGCTTGAATTTGCAGTGGCAAGGCACGGGCCCCGACGCGAAAGCCATCCGCGAATGGGCGGACGACGGCAGTTTTGACACGCGATTGGCGTGGGATGAAAACATCCGTCTGACCTACGTCACTGACGCTTTGGGTCATGAAACCCGGCACTACTACGACAGCCTCGGTTACACCTATCGCATTTGCCACGCCGACGGGCGCTCCGAGTGGTTCTTTCGTGATCAGGCGAAGAACATCATTCGCCACATCCATACCGATGGCAGTACAGACCGCTATCGGTACGACAAACTCAGCAACCTGACCGAGCACACCCGCGCTGATCACAGCGTGATGAACTATGCCTACGACGACAAAAGCCATCTGATCAAAATCAGCGATGGCGAGGGCGGC